>JAAZAC010000059.1 GCA_012514545.1 Actinomycetales bacterium
CCCGTCCGTCAGCGCACTGACCCGGGCAGCCCATCGAGGACTGGGGCGGGGTGCACGTGAGGATCGGTGCCGGGGCTGCCGGCCGCCGCGGCCCCTACCGGGGCGACGGCGTCCCGCCGGTCAGCGGGCACACCACCGAACGTGCGCGGGTCAGCGGCACATTCGGCGGAGGAACATGCCGCGAGCGTAGGGCGCGTCTCGCGGCTCGTGGAACCGGCGTCTCGGCATGCGGGACGGGCGGTGCCCGCGACGGCGCGCGGGGACGGTCCGGCTCATGGCCGGCCGGTGGGGCGCCGATGCAGCACGTGCCGGCGGCTCTAGCCCATCCGGGTGTTACAGAAGTGACAGGAGTTCACTTCTGTGACAACCGCGGGTAGCGTCGTCGCGTCCCCCGAGGAGGAGCCATGCCCGCCCGTCGCCGTCGCGCAGCCCTCGTGCTCGCGCTCGTCGCGGGCCTCGCCGCGTCCTCCGGGGTGGCGGTCGCCGACGAGGTGACCGACGACGACGTCGCCCGCGCCCGCGCGGCCGTCCGGGCCCAGGCGTCGGCCGTGGCGGCGATCGAGCTCGAGCTCGCCCGGCAGTCGGCGGCGCTCGACGAGGCGTGGGTCGAGGTCGCCGCGGCCGCCGAGGACTACACGGAGGCGCTCGTCGCGAGCGAGGAGGCCGCCGCGTCGGCCGCCGCCGCCCGGCGCCGGGCCGCCCAGGCGTCCGCCGACGTCGAGGAGGCCAGGGCCGAGCTCGGCGCCATCGCGCTGCGCGCCTACCGCTCCGGCGGCGCGCTCGACGGCGTCGCCGCGCTGCTCTCCGCCGAGGGGTACGAGGACTACGTCGCGCGCAGCGCCGACCTGCACCGGATGGGCGCCCGCGCCGACCGCGCCGTGCAGCGCGTCGAGGCGGCCGAGGTGGTGGCGCGGACGCTGTCCGGTCTCGCCGCCGAGGCCGCCGAGCAGGCCGAGCGCGCCGCCGCCGAGGCCGCCGCCGCGCTCGAGCGGGCGGAGGAGGCCCAGGCCGCGGCCGAGGCGGAGGTCGAGCGGATCGCCGCCGAGCGCGAGGGGCTCGTCGCCGAGCTCGCCCGCCTGCGCCGGACGTCGGTCGCCCTCGAGCGGGAGCGCCAGGCGCAGCTCGAGGCCGAGCGGCGCGCCCGGGCCGACGCCGCGGCCCGGGGCGGGCACCCGTCGTCGGGCGGGTCGCCGTCGGGCGGGTCGCCGTCGGGCGGCACGAACGGCGGGTCCACCGGCGGGTCCGGCTCCGGCTCGGGCTCGGGCGGCGGCTCCGGCGGCCCCACGGCGCCGCCGAGCACTCCGACGACCCCGCCCACCACGCCCCCGGCCGGCGACCCCTACGGTCTGGGCACCGGCTCGCAGCGCGGGACGGCCGCGCAGGGGCAGGCGGCGGTCGCGTGGGCCGTCGCCCAGGTCGGCAAGGCGTACGTGTACGGCGCGAG
This sequence comes from Actinomycetales bacterium, assembly GCA_012514545.1. GTDB lineage: Bacteria > Actinomycetota > Actinomycetes > Actinomycetales > Cellulomonadaceae > Actinotalea. The sequence goes on from JAAZAC010000059.1 coordinate 1,445, forward strand.
CGGGCCGGACGCGTTCGACTGCTCGGGCCTGACGATGCGCGCGTGGCAGGCGGCGGGGCTCTCGATCAACCGCACCTCGCGCGACCAGTACCGCCAGGTGCTGAAGATCACCTACGACTCGATGCGGCCCGGCGACCTCATCTTCTGGGGCTCGGACCCGAAGAACCCGGGCAGCGTCTACCACGTGGCCATGTACGTCGGCGACGGGAAGATGGTCGAGGCGTCGCGGCCGGGCGTGCCGGTCCGGGTGACCTCGATCCGGTGGGCGAGCACCATGCCCTACGCGGGCCGCCCCTGACCCGTCCCCTCCGCACGCCGACACCCGCCACAGGCGCCGCCTCGTCCGTCCTCGAAGGAGTGTCGGGGGCCGGCTGCCGGCACATCGGCGCTGCAGGTGGGCCGCTGCAGGTGGCCGGGGACGCCGCCTGTGGATGGCCACCGCCGGGGGCGGCGGTCGAGGACAGTGCTGCCGTGCCCCGGAGACCAGGAGCCCCTCCACCGCTCCCGTACGCCCACCTCCGCATCCCGACCGTTCACACGGAGGGCACGGGTGCCCTGGACCGTGGCCGGGTGAAGGTGCGGAGCGGGGAGTGGCTGAGAGTCCGCGCCGGGGCATTCGTGGAGACGGCCGAGCTCGAGGCCGACCCGCATCTCCGCGCGCGCCAGCTCCTGCTCGCGCGGATCGCCGCCGTCGTCGCCCAGTCCGGCCCGACGACGGTGGTGAGCCATGCGTCTGCGGCAGCGCTCTGGGGACTACCGCTGGACCGGCTACCGGAGTGGGTCGAAGTCGTCAAGCCGGTGAGGCGGGCCGGGTGCGCGGCTCCGGACGTCGTGCGGCGGGTCCGGGCCACCCATCCGACGGAGGTCGTCGAGCGTCGTGGGCTGCCCACGACCTCCCTGGCGCGGACCGTCGTGGACTGTGCGCGCACGCTCGGCAGTCGTGGCGCACTCGTGATCGCCGACGCGGCTCTGGCGGCCGGTCTCTCGCGTCGGGAGTGCAGCGCCCTCCTGGCCGGCCTCACGGGTGCTCGTGGGATCCGCGTCGCCCGGCAGGTGATGGCCCTCGCCGACGAGGGCGCCGAGTCGGCCGGCGAGTCGCTGCTGCGGTGGGCAGTCCTCGCGGCAGGCTTCCCCCCGCCCGAGACCCAGATCGCCGTGGACACGCACCTCGGCAGGTTCTGGGCCGACGTCGGGTGGCCGGAGTGGCGCCTGGTCGCGGAGTACGACGGCGCGGGCAAGTATGAGGACGCCCCGGGCGACGTCGTGCGCGCCGAGAAGAGGCGGCAGGACGCGATCACCGAGGAGGGCTGGCGCGTCGTCCGGGTGACGTCTGCGGACCTTCGCGACCCCTGGGCGCTGGCGCGGCGGTTCCTCCGGCTGGTGCCCCGTGAGGTGGCGGTCCGGCTCTCGCCGCGGCAAGCGCTTGCGGAGCACCCCCTCGCGCGGGCTCCACGTCGATAGCCCTCGCCGGGGTCGATAGGTCCTGCCTATCGACCCCGGCGACGGCTATCGACCTCGGCGTAGGAGCGGACTCCGGGCCCGCCGCCCCTGACCCGTCGGCGGTGGAGAGGCCAACGCCTCAGCGGTGGGGGCGCGTCGTGTACCCGGCCTCCGCGGCGCGCTGGAACGACGCCCGGATCTCGGCCTCGGCCGCGGCCCGGTCCGCCCAGTACGCGCCCTCGACGCTCTTGCCCGGCTCCAGGTCCTTGTAGACCTCGAAGAAGTGCTGGATCTCCAGCCGGTGGAACTCCGACACGTCGTCGATGTCCTGCCGCCAGGACGCCCGCTGGTCGCCCGCCGGCACGCACAGCACCTTGTCGTCGCCGCCCGCCTCGTCGCGCATGCGGAACATGCCGAGCGCGCGGCAGCGGATGAGGCACCCGGGGAACGTCGGCTCCTCGAGCAGCACCAGGGCGTCGAGCGGGTCCCCGTCCTCGCCGAGCGTGTCCTCGATGAACCCGTAGTCGTCCGGGTACCTGGTGGACGTGAAGAGCATGCGGTCGAGGCGGATCCGGCCCGTGGCGTGGTCCAGCTCGTACTTGTTCCGGTTCCCCTTGGGGATCTCGATCGTGACGTCGAACTCCACGGTTCTCCTCCGCTGTCCGCCCGCTGTGCGCCGACCCGGCCCGACGCGCGGCCGGGTGGGCCGGGCGGGCGTGCCGGTCATTAGTGTGGCGCACGGGCGCGGCCGACCGCACAGGCGCCGCCCCGACCCGGCCGGACCGGCCGGTGGCGACACGCGGGCAGCACCACGGACGGAGGACGGATGGCGCGCGGGGCACGGATCGCCGTCGGCGTGACCGCGACGGCGCTGGTGCTCGCCGCGGGGGGCTACGCCGCCGCGGACGTCACCGACACCGTCCCCGACTGGCTCGCCCCCTGGGCGCCCGGCTGGGTCACCCTCGAGCCCCCGCCGCCGACGCCGGCCCCCTTCCCGACGCCGGACCTGACCCCCGCGCCCGACGCCGCCCCCGTGGTCGGCGCCCTGGACCCGGACGCGCCGCTGCCGTCCGCCGACGCCGTGGCCGCCCTGGCGGCGTCCGTCGCCGGGGACCGCCGCCTGGGGACGTCGACGTCCGTCGTCGTCGCGGACGTCCTCACGGGCGAGGTGCTGGCCGACGTCGCCGGGTCCGTCCCGCAGACGCCGGCGTCGACGACCAAGCTGTTCGTCGCGGTGGCGGCGACGACGGCGCTCGGGCCGGACCGGACGCTCGCCACCCGCGTGGTGCGCACGGGCCCGGGGGCGATCACGCTCGTCGGCGGCGGCGACATGCTGCTGGGGGCGGGCGCCGGCGTCCCGGAGGCGGTGAACGGCCGCGCGGGGCTCGCCGACCTCGCCGCCGCGACGGCGCGCGCGCTCGCCGCGGACGGCGTCACGCAGGTGACGCTCGCCCTGGACGACACGCTCTTCGCCGGCCCGCGCCTCGCGCCCGGGTGGGAGGAGTCCTACATCCGGTACGTCGCGCCGATCTCCGCGCTCGCGGTGGACGCCGGGCGGACGAGCCGGCACCCGTACGCGGTGCGGCACGCGGACCCGGCGCTCGAGGCAGCGCGCACCTTCGCGGGGCTGCTCGCCGCGGAGGGCGTGGCGGTCACGGGCGCGCCGGTGCGCCGGGCCGCGCCGGCGGACGCGGTCGAGGTCGCGGCCGTGCGGTCGGCGACGATCCGGGAGCTCGTGCGCTACACGGTGCAGGAGTCGGACAACACGATCGCCGAGGTGCTCGGGCGGCTCGTGGCGCTCGAGCGGGGCGAGCCCGCGACCTTCGAGGGGGCCACGCGCGCGGTGCTCGCCGAGGTCGCCGCGCAGGGCGTCGACGTCACCGGCACGGCGATCCGGGACTGCAGCGGCCTGCACACCGCGTCCGTGATCCCGGCGCGGGTACTGGTCGACCTCGTGGTGCGCGTGGCGCAGCCGGGGCGCCCGGAGCTGCTGCCGGTCGCCGTCGACCTGCCGATCAGCGGCTGGCAGGGCACGCTCGCGGACCGGCTCCGGGGCGGGCCGGCCTGGGGTCTCGTGCGCGCGAAGACGGGCAGCCTGCCGGGCGTGACCTCGCTCGCCGGGACGCTGCTCACCCAGGAGGGCCGCCTCCTCGCGTTCGCGGTGCTCGCCGACGCCACGGGCGCCAGCGGGCAGGACCGCCCGCGCGCCGCGCTGGACGCGTTCGTCGCCGAGCTCGCCGCGGTGCCCAGCGCGCCGTCCGGGGACGCCGGGTAGCGGGCGCCGGATAGCGTGGGACGGTGACCCCGCTCCGCGCCCCCACCGTCGACTGGCCCGCCGCCGGCCGCTGGGCCGCCGCCGTCGTGCCGGCCGGGCCGACGCCGTCGGCCGCCGAGGCCGCGGAGGTCGTGGCCACCCTGCGCGACGCCGCCGAGCGCGCCTACCCGGTCGCGCGGTCGGCGTCGGGGCTGGAGGCCGCGCTCGAGGCGCCGGGCGCCGTTGGGGAGCCCGCGCGCGTGCTCGTGGTGGACCGGGCGGGCTGGTCGCGCGCGGCGGCGGCGTCGTTCGCCGCGCTCGCCGCGGACCGCCGGATGCCGGGCACGACGGCGCAGGCCGGCGCGATCCTCGCGCTGCTGGCCACGCGCGTGCTCGGCCAGTACGACCCGTACTCGGCCGCCGCCGCCGCCGATGCCGATGCCGCCGCCGACGCCGGCCGGCCGGGCCGGCTGCTCCTCGTCGCCCCCAACGTCCTCGCCTCGGAGCGGGCGATGGGGGTGCCGCCGGCGGACTTCCGGCTCTGGGTGTGCGTGCACGAGCAGACGCACGCGCTGCAGTTCGCGGCCGCGCCGTGGCTGGCGGGCTTCGTGCGCGCCGAGCTCGCCGCGCTGCTCGACGAGGTCGAGCACACGCCGCCCGCGCAGGAGGTGGGGCAGGTGCTCCTCGGGCTGCTGCGCGCCCTGCGGGGCGAGGCGGGCCGGGACTGGTCGCTCCTCGACGCGCTGCCGGCCGGGCAGCGCGAGCGCGTGGAGCGGATGACCGCCGCGATGTCCCTCCTCGAGGGGCACGCGGACGTGACGATGGACGCCGCGAGCCGGGCGATCCCGCAGGTCGACACGCTGCGCCGGCGCATGGAGGCGCGCCGGTCGAGCACCGCCGTCGGCGACCGGCTGCTGCGCCGCCTGCTCGGGCTCGACGCGAAGCTCGCGCAGTACCGCAACGGCGCGGCGTTCGTGCGCGAGGTGCGCCGGCTCGGCGGGCCGGACGCGCTCGACGCGGCGTGGACCGGCCCGGAGCACCTCCCGCGGCCGGGCGAGATCGCGGACGCCCGCGCCTGGCTCCGCCGGGTCGCCTGAGGACGACGCCGTGCGGCTCGACCCCGACGTCGCCGCCCAGCGCGCCGCGGTCCGCGCGGCGCTCGCGGACCTCGCCCCCGGCGCCGCGGTGCTCGTCGCGTGCTCGGGCGGGGCGGACTCGCTCGCCCTCGCGGCCGCGACGGCGTTCGTCGCGCCGCGGGCCGGCCTGCGCGCGGGCGCGGTCGTCGTCGACCACGGCCTGCAGCCCGGCAGCGCGGCGGTCGCCGAGCGCGCCGCCGCCCAGTGCCGCGGGCTCGGGCTGGACCCGGTGGAGGTGGTGCGCGTCGACGTCGCGCCCGACGGCGGCCCGGAGGCCGGGGCGCGGACGGCCCGGTACGCGGCGCTCGCCGAGGCGGCGGAGCGGCACGGCGCCGCGGCGGTCCTCCTCGGGCACACCCTGGACGACCAGGCCGAGACCGTGCTCCTCGGGCTCGCCCGGGGCTCGGGCGCGCGGTCGCTGGCGGGCATGCCCGCGCGGCGGGGCGTGCTGCGGCGGCCGTTCCTCGGCGTCCGCCGGGCGGCCACGGCGCACGCGTGCGCGGTGCTCGGGCTCGAGCCCTGGCACGACCCGACGAACGGCCCGGCCGACGACCCCGGCGCCCTGCCGCTGCGCAGCCGCGTGCGGCACGAGGCGCTGCCCGCGCTCGAGGCGGTGCTCGGCCCGGGCGTGGCCGAGGCGCTCGCCCGGACCGCCGACCAGCTCCGCGAGGACGCCGACGCCCTCGCCGCAGCCGCCGCGGACCTCCTGGCCGCCGCCCTCGCCGCGGGGAAGGGCCCGCCGTCGGGCGTCGGGCGGGAGCCCGGGGAGGGCGCGTCGGCGGCCGTCCTCGCCCGGGCGCCCGACGCCGTCCGGCGCCGCGCGCTGCGGGACCTCCTCGTCCGCTGGGGCGCCCCCGCCGGGTCGCTCGCGCGGGTGCACGTGCTCGCGGTCGACGCCCTCGTGACCGACTGGCGCGGCCAGGGCCCGGTGAGCCTGCCGGGTGGCATCCGGGTGGCCCGGAGGTATGGCAGGCTGACCCTCGCACCGGACGGGGAGGAGGAGCAGCGGGTGGACGTCGACGACATGGGCCAGGACCTGGAGCGCGTGCTCCTCACCCGGGAGCAGATCGACGCGCGCCTCGCCGAGATGGCGGCCCAGATCGACGCCGACTACGTCGGCCGCGACCTGCTGCTCGTCGGCGTGCTCAAGGGCGCCGTCATGGTGATGGCGGACCTGTCGCGGCACCTGCACTCGCCCGTGGAGATGGACTGGATGGCGGTCTCCTCCTACGGGGCGGGCACGTCGTCGTCGGGCGTGGTCCGCATCCTCAAGGACCTCGACACCGACCTGACCGGCCGGCACGTGCTCATCGTCGAGGACATCATCGACTCCGGCCTGACGCTGTCGTGGCTGCTGTCGAACCTGCGCACGCGCGGCGCGGCCTCCGTCGAGATCGCCGCGCTGCTGCGCAAGCCCGAGGCCGCGAAGGTCGAGGTCAACGTCCGGTACGTCGGCTTCGACATCCCGAGCGAGTTCGTCGTCGGCTACGGGCTCGACTACGCGGAGAAGTACCGCAACCTGCCGTTCGTCGGCACGCTGGCGCAGCACGTCTACGCGGACTGATCCCCGGGGCTGAGCCCTGCGCGAACACCGGGCGGGCCCGCGCGGTGCGCACGGTACCGTGAACGGCAGCGTCCTCGTCTGCCCAGGAAGGGGTACGGGCTCCGCCCGCCGCCGATGAACCTCAAGCGCCTCGCCCGCGGACCCGCGATCTGGATCGTCCTCGCCGTGCTCATCCTCTGGCTCGGGGCGTCGTCCTTCATGACGACCGGGATCCAGCGGATCGACACCTCGGACGGCCTCGCGCTGCTCGCCGGCGACACCGTGGAGCAGGCGCGGATCGTCGACGGCCAGCAGCGGGTCGACCTCGTCCTCACCGAGCCGTTCGAGGACAAGGGCGAGCGCGTGCAGTTCTACTACGTCGAGCCGCAGGGCCCGACGGTGGTGGCGGCGCTCGAGGGCGCGGACCTGCCGGGCGGCTACGACTCCGAGGTCCCGCAGACCTCGTGGTGGGTGAGCATCCTCAGCCTCGTCATCCCGTTCGTCATCATCCTGGGCCTGTTCTGGTTCTTCATGTCCCGGATGCAGGGCGGCGGCTCGCGGGTCATGCAGTTCGGCAAGTCCCGCGCGAAGCTCGTCAGCAAGGAGAAGCCGCAGGTCACGTTCGCCGACGTCGCGGGCGTCGACGAGGCCGTCGAGGAGCTGCAGGAGATCAAGGAGTTCCTCGCGGACCCGGCCAAGTTCCAGGCGGTCGGCGCGAAGATCCCCAAGGGCGTGCTGCTCTACGGCCAGCCCGGCACCGGCAAGACGCTGCTCGCGCGCGCCGTGGCGGGCGAGGCCGGCGTGCCGTTCTACTCGATCTCCGGCTCCGACTTCGTCGAGATGTTCG
>JAAZAC010000060.1 GCA_012514545.1 Actinomycetales bacterium
CGACGCGCGCGGATCTTGCCGCGGTCGGAGATGAACTTGCGCAGCAGCGCGGTGTCCTTGTAGTCGACCGTCTCGATCTTGGCGACCTTCAACGGGTTCTGCTTCTTCTTGGGCTTGCGGACGACGGGCTTCGCCATCGTGGAACTCCTCGGGTGTCCCGGGGCCTCGCGCGGCCACGACTCAGGTCAGGTCTGTGGGTGCCGTCCGGCGCGGCGGCCGGACGGACCGGGCGTCGGTCAGAACGGGGGCTCGTCGGACGCGCCGCCAGGAGCGGGCGTGGCCCACGGGTCGTCGGCGTAGCCGCCCGAGGGCGCGCCGCCGCCGAAGCCGCCACCGCCGCCGCCGAAGCCACCGCCACCCGAGCGCTGGGTGCGGGTGACCTTCGCCGACGCGTAGCGGAGCGACGGGCCGACCTCGTCGACCTGCAGCTCGACCACCGTGCGCTTCTCGCCCTCGCGGGTCTCGTACGACCGCTGCACCAGCCGGCCCTGCACGATGACGCGCATCCCCTTGGTGAGCGACTCCGCCACGTTCTCGGCCGCCTCGCGCCAGATCGAGCAGCGCATGAACAGCGTCTCGCCGTCCTTCCACTCGTTGCTCTGGCGGTCGAACGTGCGCGGCGTGGACGCGACGGTGAAGTTCGCCACGGCCGCGCCGGAGGGCGTGAAGCGGAGCTCCGGGTCCCCGGTCAGGTTCCCGACCACCGTGATGACGGTGTCACCAGCCATGCCAGCTCCCTCGGTTCGTAGGGCTCGTCGGGCGACGCGTCAGCGGGCGTCGGGACGCAGGATCTTGGTGCGCAGCACGGCCTCGTTGAGGCGCAGCTGGCGGTCGAGCTCCTTGGCGGTCTCCGGGGTCGCGGTGAAGTCGACGACCGCGTAGATCCCCTCGGACTTCTTCTTGATGTCGTAGGCGAGGCGCCGGCGTCCCCAGATGTCGACGTTGTCGACGGTCCCGCCGGCGGTCGTGACCACCGAGAGGTACTTGTCGAGGGACGGGGCGACGGTGCGCTCCTCGACGTCCGGGTCGAGGATCACCATCAGCTCGTACTGACGCATGCGGGTACCCACCTCCTCTGGTCTGAGCGGTCACGGTCTCTCCGTGACAGGAGGGTCGTGCGTCGTCGTGCCGGGGACGCGTGACGATCGGCGTCCCGGTCCCGGGCAGCGACCGCCCATGCTACAGGCTCGCGGGGACGCCCCGGACCGGCCTGTGCACCGGCTGCTCGCGTGGCGCCGGCGCGCGGCTGCGCGCCGGCGGGCGCTCGGGCGGTCAGCCGCCGTCGCCGCCCTCGTCGTCGCCACCGCCACCGTCGTCGTCGCCACCGCCGCCGTCGTCCGGCGGCCCGGTCGAGACCACGATCGTCACCGTCGCGCCGCGGTCCGCCTGCCCCCCGCGCGGGCTCTGGTCGATCACCTGGCCGGCGGGCGCGGCGTCGGGCCGCTGCTCGACGGCGACCGCGAAACCGGCCGACGTCAGCGCCGCCCGCGCGTCCGCCTCGCTCCGCCCGACGACGTCGGGCACCTCCGCCTGGCCGGGGCCCGTGGACACGACGATCGTCACGGTGCTGCCCTGCTCGGCCTCGCCGCCGGACGGGTCCTGCGAGACGACGATGCCGACCGGCACGGTGTCGCTCGCCTGCGGCACCACGGCGACGACGAAGCCCAGGGCCTCGAGCGTCGCGCGCGCCTCCGCCTCGGGCAGACCGGTCACCGACGGGACCTCCACGAGCGGCGGCGTGTTCGGCTCGCCGACGTCGGCCGGCTCCGGGAACGGGATGACCTCCCGGTCCGCGTGCGCCGGCACCATGAACGCGGTCCACACGTCGAGCGGGATCGAGCCGCCCGTCACCTGGCTGACCCCGCCGAACGGCGTGATCGTCTCCTGGACGGCGCGCCCGTCCTCGTCCTGACCCACCTGGTACAGGGCGACCGCCGTCGTCATGTGGCCCGTGTAGCCGATGAACCACGCCGAGCGGTTCTCGTTCGAGGTGCCCGTCTTGCCCGCCACCGGGTGGCCGACCTCGCGCGCCTTGCGGGCCGTGCCGCGGGGCGACTCGATCGGCTGGCGCAGGGCGAACGTGGTGTCGGCCATGACGTCGGCGGCGAACACGCGCTCGCCGGTCGTGTCGCCGACGTCGTACGCGACGTCGCCCGTGTCGACGTACTGCACGGTCCGCACGAGGAACGGCTGGTGGTGCACCCCCTGCGCGGCGAACGTGTTGTACGCCTCCGCCATGTCCAATGGGTGCGGCGACGCCGTGCCGAGCACGTTCGACGGCACCGCCTGGTTGTCGAGCAGCGAGCAGTCCTCGGCCTCGCGCGCCCAGCTCGCGCACACGCCGGCCCGCTGCGCGACGTCGAGCGTCCTCTCGGGGCCGACCTCGACGTTCATCTGCGCGTACACCGCGTTGACCGAGGCCGCCGTGGCCTCCGGGACGGTCAGCTCGCCGTAGCTCTGGTTGCCGAAGTTGCGCACGGGCCCGCGGGCACCGCCCTCGCCGAAGCCCTCCACCATGAGCCCGGAGCGCCCGCTGTAGCGGGACTTCAGAGAGCCCCCGTTCTCCAGGTAGGCGACGAGCGTGAACGGCTTGAACGTCGAGCCCGCCTGGGCGATGTCCTGCGTGACGGCGTTGCGCGCCTGGGTGAGGAAGTCCGGGCCGCCGTACAGGGCGAGGATCGCGCCGTCGGTGGGGGAGAGGGTGACGAGCGCCGTCCGCAGGTTCGGCGAGTGGTCCGGGGGCAGGGTCGCGACCGCGCGGAGCGCCATCTCCTGCAGCGGCTTCTCGATCGTGGTGACGATCCGGAAGCCGCGGGTGTCGAGCTCCTCCTCCGTGATGCCCGCGTTCGCGACGACCTCGCGCCGCACCATGTCGAGGATGTAGCCGTTGGGCCCGCCGTAGGTGTCGGACCGGGTGCGCTCGCGGAACTCCGGGAACTCCTGGGCGTCCCGCTCCGCCTGCGTCAGGGCGCCCGTCGTCACCATGCCGTCGAGCACGTAGTTCCAGCGGCGCTGCGCCTGCTCGATCGAGACCGCCGGGTCGAAGTTGTTCGGCGACGGGATGAGGCCGGCGAGCATCGCGCCCTGCGAGACCGTCAGCTCGCTCGCGCTCACCCCGAAGTACTCGCGGGCCGCCGCCTCGATGCCGTACGCGTCGCGGCCGAAGTAGATCGTGTTGAGGTAGTTGACGAGGATCGCGTCCTTGTCCTCGACGCGGGCGAGCTTCACCGCGAGGAACGCCTCGCGGATCTTGCCCGGGATGTCGGTGGTCGTCTGGCCGATGTAGTACCGCTCCGCGTACTGCTGCGTGATCGACGAGCCGCCCTGCTGGTCCTTGCCCGTCACGTTGAGGTACAGCGCGCGCAGGATGCCCGCCGGGTTGATGCCCGGGTTCTCGTAGAACGTGCGGTCCTCCGCCGCGACCACGGCCTTCTTCACATGGTCCGGGATCTCGTCGCTGCCCACGATGTAGCGGTTCTGCTCGGCGAACTCGCCCATGACCGAGCGGCCGTCCGCGTAGTAGACGGTCGTCGTCTGGAAGCCGGCGAACGCCGACGCCGGCGGGATCTCCGTCGTCGCGTAGGCGTAGATGAACGCGCCGACGGCGAGCGCCACCAGGAAGAGGAACGTCCCCGTGACCAGGCGCCAGGACGGGATCCAGCGACGGAAGCCCGTGCGGCCCTCACGCGGGTAGTCGATGAGCCGACGGCGGCCGCCCCGGCCGCCCGGGCTGCCGCCCGCCGCGCGGGCGCGGGAGCCGGCGCCCGTGGCGCCGCGGCTCGCGGAGCCGGTCGA
>JAAZAC010000061.1 GCA_012514545.1 Actinomycetales bacterium
CGGTAGACGGTGCGCACGGCAGGACGCTAGCGCAGCGGCCTCACACCGCGCTGTGCGCGACGACTCCGCGCCGCAGCGCCTCGACGGCGGCGCGCGCGGCCGACCGCGTCGCCGCGGCCGGGGCGGCGCCCGCGAGCTGGTCGAGCAGGTCGATCACCTGCTTGCACCAGCGCACGAAGTCGCCCGCCGCGAGCTCGGTCCCCTGCAGCACGGCCCCCAGCCCGCGCCCGGAGGCCCAGGTGTGCACGGGCTGCACGAGGCCGGCGTCGGGCGGCCGGGTGGTGGGGATGCCGCGCGCCGACTCGAGGTCCTCCAGCCGCGACCACACGCGCTGCGTGGCGTCGAGCGCGCGCCCGATCCGCCCGCCGGGCCCCCCGGGCACGTGCGGCGGGACGGCGGGCTCGTCGCGCCGCGACTCGTACACCACCGCGGACACCACGGCGGCCAGCGCGGGCGCGTCCAGACCGTCCCACGCCCCCGCCCGCAGGCACTCGGCGACGAGGAGGTCGCTCTCCGCGTAGATGCGGCGCAGGGCCTGCCCCGCCTCCGTGACGCGGGTGCGCCCGTCGGCGACCTCGAGGTGCCCGGTGACGGTGAGAACGTCGCACACCTTGTCGAACACGCGTGCGATCGAGCTCGTGCGGCCCTCGATGCGCCGGACGAGCGCGTCGTGCTCCTTGCGCAGCCGCTCGTGCCGTTCCGCCCAGCGCGCGTGGTCCTCGCGCTCGGAGCAGCCGTGGCACGGGTGCGCCCGCAGCCGACGGCGCAGCGCGGTGATCGTCGCGTCGTCGCGCACGGCGTCGGCCGCCTCGGGCTCCGCGGGCTCCGGCCGGGGCCGCGCCAGCGCGCTGCGCATGGCCGAGGCGAGGTCGCGCTTCGCGGCGGCGTTGCGCGGCGAGAACCCCTTCGGCACACGCACCGTCGCCACGGTCCGCACGGGACCCGTGAGGTCCGCCGCCGTGAGCGTGCGCACCTGCCGCTCCCCCGTCAGCACCGTCGCGCGCGGCCCGTCGAGCCCGTCGCGGCCGGCCTCGAGCACGACGGCGAAGCCCGCCCGCCGCCCGGACGGCACCTCGACGACGTCGCCGACCCGCAGCCGGCGCAGGCTGTCCGCGGCCGCCCGGCGCCGGGCGCGCGCCGCGTCGCGGGAGGCGCCCTTCTCCAGCTCGGTCAGGCGCCGACGGATCCCCCAGTACTCCGCGAAGTCCCCGAGGTGGCACTGCATGGCGCGCGCGTAGCCCTCGAGCGCCTCGGCGTGCGACTGCGCCTGCCGGGCGAGCCCCACCACGGCCCGGTCGGCCTGGAACTGCGCGAAGCTCGTCTCCAGCACCTCGCGGGCCCGCTCGCGCCCCACCTGCGCCACGAGGTTGACGGCCATGTTGTACGTCGGCCGGAAGCTCGACCGCAGCGGGTAGGTCCGCCGGGACGCGAGGCCGGCGAGCGCCACGGGGTCCAGCCCCCCGTGGTCGACGACGACGGCGTGCCCCTCGACGTCGATGCCGCGCCGCCCCGCGCGGCCGGTGAGCTGCGTGTACTCCCCCGGCGTGATGTCGCTGTGCGCGGACCCGTCCCACTTCGTCAGGCGGTCGAGGACGACGGAGCGCGCGGGCATGTTGATGCCGAGCGCCAGCGTCTCCGTCGCGAACACGACCTTGACCAGGCCCCGGGAGAACAGCTCCTCGACGGTCTCCTTGAAGAGCGGCAGCAGCCCGGCGTGGTGCGCCGCGATGCCCCGCTCGAGGCCCTGGAGCCAGTCCCAGTAGCCGAGCACCGCGAGGTCCTGCGGCGGGACGACGGCGCAGCGCTCCTCCACGACCCGGCGGATGAGGTCCGCCTGCTCCGGCGTGGTGAGCCGCAGCCCGGCCCCCAGGCACTGCTGCACCGCGGCGTCGCAGCCGGCGCGCGAGAACACGAAGTAGATCGCCGGCAGCAGCCCCTCGCGGTCGAGCACGTCCACGACGGCGAACCGCGGCGGCGGGCGCCGCACCGCCGCGGGGCGGGCGCCGCGCGGCCCTCGACCCCCGCGCCCGTGCCCGGACGGGCCGAGCGCGCGGCCCAGCCGCCGCAGGTCGACGACGAGGTCGGGGTTGATCGGCGGGTCGACCCCGGGGGCGGTCGGGTCGACGTCGGCGGCGTAGAGGTCGAAGAGCCCGTCGCGGGTCATGACGTGCTGCCACAGGGGCACGGGCCGCGTCTCGCTCACCACCACGGCCGTGTCGCCCCGGACCATCGTGAGCCAGTCGCCGAACTCCTCGGCGTTGGACACCGTCGCGGAGAGCGAGACCAGCTGCACCTCCGGCGGGAGGTGGATGATGACCTCCTCCCAGACCGGCCCCCGGAACCGGTCGGCCAGGTAGTGCACCTCGTCCATCACCACGAACGCCAGTCCGTCGAGGGCCGGCGAGCCGGCGTAGAGCATGTTGCGCAGCACCTCCGTCGTCATGACGACGACGGGCGCGTCGCCGTTGACGGTGGTGTCGCCCGTGAGCAGGCCGACCCGGTCCGCCCCGTGCTGCCGCGCGAGGTCGGCGTACTTCTGGTTGCTCAGCGCCTTGATCGGCGTCGTGTAGAACGCCTTGCGCCCCTGCGCGAGGGCGAGGTGCACGGCGAACTCGCCGACGACGGTCTTGCCCGCGCCCGTCGGCGCGGCGACGAGCACGCCGCGGCCGGCCTCGAGCGCGACGCACGCCTCGAGCTGGAACGGGTCGAGCTCGAAGCCCAGGCCGGCCGCGAACGGGCCGAGGGCGGTGCGGGCCGCGGCCGCCCGGAGCCGGGCCGCCGCGTAGCGCTCGGCCGGGCTCGGCTCGGCCGACGTGGACATGCGTCCAGCCTAGGCGAGCAGCCGCACCGCGCCCGGACGCAGCTCGACCCGCAGCGGCAGCGGCCCGATGCGCTCGCCGTCGGCGAAGGCGGCGGGCGGCGGCGGGCCGACCGGGCTGTGCTCGATGACCACCGACGTGGCGCTGAGCACCGTGCACGCCGGGTGGCGCATGTGGGTCCCCGAGTACACCCGCGGGAAGATCCCGATGAGCTCCCGGCGGCTCAGCGGGCCCGCGATGACGACGTCGAGCTTCCCGTCGTCCATCGACGAGTTCGGCGAGATGCGCATGCCGCCGCCGAAGAGCCCGGCGTTGGCGATCGCGACGAGCGTGCCCGTCGACTCCCACGTGGTGCCGTCGAGCGCGATCCGGTAGCCGTAGGGCCGGAACCGGCCCAGCTCGGCCAGCAGGCCGCGCACGTACCGGCCGCGCCCCTTGGGCCACGTCAGCGCGTTCGCGCGGGCATTGACGGCGGCGTCGACGCCGCAGGACAGCACCCCGATGAACCACTCGTGCGCGCTGTGCGTCGGCGGGCCCACGACGGCCGCGTCCACCGCCCGGCCGCCCGTGTCGAGGCCGCGCTCGATCGCCGCGACGGACGCGCGCACGTCGTGCAGCGGCAGCCCCATGGAGCGGGCGATGTCGTTGCCGCTGCCCGCCGCGACGATGCCGAGCGGCAGGTCCGTCCCCGCGACGACGTTGACGCCCAGGTGCACCATGCCGTCGCCGCCGACGACGACGAGCGCGTCGAGCCCGTCGACGACGGCCTGCCGCGCGTGCAGCTCGGCGCCCGTGAGGTCGTCCGCGGTGAGGTCGAGGATCTCGTGGCCGCGCGCCCGGGCGGCGGCGAGCAGGTGCCGGCCGCGCCGGTCGCCCCGCCCGCGCCCCGACGTCGGGTTGACGACGATCCCGATCCGCAGCCCGCTCATGCCGGCTCCTCTCCCGTCCTGGCCGACTCGGCCCGGCGCCGGCGGCGGTCCACCAGCGCGCAGACGCCCACGGCGCCGAAGTACAGCCCGCAGATCGGCACGCCGAGCGCGAGCATGGACACCACGTCCCCGGTGGGCGTCGCCACCGCGGCGAAGACGAAGGACAGCAGCACGGCCCACCGCCACCCGGCGAGCCACGTCCGCGCGCCCACGAGCCCGACGGCGGCCAGCGCCACCATGACCACGGGCAGGAGGAACGCCAGGCCGAACGCGAGCACGAGCCGCACGACGAACCCGAGGTACGCCTGCGCGTCGATGACGTTCACCGCGTCCTGCGGCGTGAAGCCGATGAGGATCTCCACCGCCGCCGGCAGGAGCCACCACGCCAGCGCCGCGCCGGCGAGGAAGAGGGGTACCGCGGCGCCGACGACGGCCAGTGTGGTCCGCCGCTCCCGGCTGGTCAGCCCCGGCGTGACGAAGGCCCAGAGCTGGTAGATCCACCAGGGGCTCGACACGAGCACCCCGACGAAGAGCGCCAGCATGATCTGCACGTCCAGCGGGGCCGCGACGCCCGCGAAGTTCAGCGCGACGAGCTCGCCGCGCCGCGCCGCGAGGTCGACGAGGGGCGCCTGCAGGACGTCGACGAGCCACGGGTAGACGAACCAGCCGCCCACGGCGCCGACGACGATCCCGAGCGCGGACCACAGGACCCGGGTGCGCAGCTCCCGGATGTGCTCGCGCAGGGGCATCCGCCCGTCGGGGTTGCGCCTGCGGCTCGACCGGGCCCGCTCAGGCGCGCGGGCCACCGTCGTCGCCGGGCCCGCGCGGGCCGGCGGTCCCCGGGTCGTCGGGCGCGCCCGGGCCCGCGGCCTCCTCGCGCCCGCCCTCCTTCACCTCCGTGCGGAGGATCCGCAGCGACCGCCCCACGCTGCGCGCGAGGTCGGGCAGCCGCCGCGCGCCGAAGAGCAGCAGCACGATGAGGGCGATGACCAGCCACTCCCAGCCCTGAGGACCCCGCATCGCACTCCTTCGCTCGCGTGTCGTCACATGCTAGCCGTCGGCCGGGTCCCGACCGGCCCGCCACGCGTCACCGGACGAACGACCACCAGCGCCGGTACGCGGCCTCGTGGCGCTCGGCCCGCCGCGCCCGCCGGGCGGCACGGGCGACCTGTGCGGCCGCCAGCCGCGCCCTGGCCGGGGCCGGGTCGTCGAGCACCGCGGGGGCCGGCGTCGTGCCCGCGGTCGCGGCGAGGGCGTCCGCGCGCTCGGCGAGCCGGTCGAGCACGTCGCCCAGCCGCTCGAGCTCGGCGAGCAGCGCCTTCGCCGAGCGCCACAGCGAGCGGGCCAGGAAGAACGCGCCGACCAGCGTGCCCACGACGAGCACGAACCAGACGGCGAACCAGAGCACGCGCCCAGGCTAGCCCTGCGCCGGGGACTCGTAGCGGGCCAGCGCGGCGCGCGCGGCCTCGCCGGCGTCGGCCATCGCGGAGACGGGCTCCACGGCCCGCACGTACGGGGCGACCCGCAGCAGCAGGTGGCGCAGCCACGCGCCCGAGGCGACGCGCAGGGCCACGCGCAGGCCGCCGTCGGGCAGGTCGGTGGCCTCGTCCACGGGGAGCTGCTCGACGACCCAGCGTGCGCGCGAGTCGAGCTCGAGCACGACCCGCTCGTGCTCCTGGGACGGCGTGAACGTCGTCTCGCGGGCGGGCCCCGGCCGCGTCGAGACGGCCTCGTCGAGCACCTCCGCGGCGAGGATCCGGTCGAGGCGGAACAGGCGCTCGCCGCCGGCGCTGAGGCACCACGCCTGCAGGTAGGAGCGCTCGTCGCCGGTGAGCAGCTGCCAGGGCTCGACGACGCGCTCGGACTCGTGGTCCTCGGCGTTCACGTAGCGGATGCGCAGACGCCTCCGCTCCCGCAGCGCGCGCCGGGCCGCCGCGACGACCTCGGGGGACGCCTCCACGGCGAGGCGCACGTCCATGGTGGCGGCGGCGTCGCCCGTGGCGGCCACGAGCACGTCGAGGGTGCTCGAGAGCACGTCGCGCTCCGCCGGGTCGAGCAGGTCGCCCACCGACTCGCGCAGCGCGCGGAGCGCGGCGACGAGCGCCACCGCCTCGCGCGTGCCCAGCCGCAGGGCGCGCGTCATGCCGCGCGACTGGGTGAGCCGCAGGACGCCGGACTCGAACGAGTCCGCGTCGAAGTCGATGAGGTCGTCCGGCCAGTACCCGGGCGTCCCGGAGACCCACAGCGTGTCGACGTCGCGCAGCACCTGCTCGCGCGAGACCTGGAAGTGCGCGGCGACCTCGTCGATCGTCACCCCCGGGTGGCGGTCGAGGTACGCCACGAGCCCGAGGAGGCGGACGAGCCGCTCCGGCGTGCGCTCAGCCACGGCGCGCCCCCAGCCGCTCCGCCGCCGCGACGGCCTCCCGCAGCCGGCGCACCACCGCCTCGCGGAGCTGGGGCGGGGCGAGGACGACGACGGCGTCCGTGTACCCGACGATCTCGTCGGCGAGGTCCGCGGTGCGCCCGACCGGGACGGCGAGCACGTCGTGCCCGGGGGGCGGGGGCGGCGCGTCGGCGGGCAGGGCCTCGTCGCCGGGGTCGACGGCGCGGCTGCGCAGCGCGCCCGCCCGCTCCGGAGCGACGGCGAGCCACGCGAGCCCCTCCCCCTCCTGCCGGGCGGCGATCATCGCCTGGGCGTCGAGGTCGGCGGGCACCGTGAACGCCCCGGGCGGCCCGACGGCGACGACGTCGCTGACGATCCGGCTCAGCCGGAACACGCGCGGCGCGCCCCGCCCGGTGTCGAAGCCCACGAGGTACCAGCCGCCGCGGCTCCCGACGACGCGCCACGGCTGCACGGTGCGCCGCAGCACCTCCCCGGTGCTCGCGGCGCGGTAGGTGAACTCGACGGCCTGCCGGGCGTGCGCGGCGTCGAGCAGCGGCGCGAGGGCGGGGCCGGCCGCGTGCAGGCGCGGCGCGAGGCCCATGATCGCGTCGGTCCCGGCCGGCTCGGCGCCGACGGCGCGCAGCTTGGTCAGGCCCCGCGCGGCGTCGGCGCGCAGCACCTGGTCCTGCCAGAACTCGGCGGCGAGGCCGAGGACGCCGAGCTGGGCCGCGCTGAGCTCCATGGGCGGCAGCGCGTACGCGTCGAGGTCCACGCGGTACCCGGCGTCGTCGCCGTGCGCCGGGCCGTGCACGGTGGTCACGGGCACGCCCAGCTCGCGCAGCGTCTCCTTGTCGCGCTCGAACATCCGCTCGAACGCCTCCGTGCTGCCATCGCGGTCGTAGCCCGCGACGGACGTGCGGATCTGCTCCTTCGTCATCCGGCCGGGGGTGTTCACCAGCGCGATGACGAGGTTGAGCAGCCGCTCGGCGGGAGGCAGGGCGTCGGCCATCAACCCCCACGGTAGCGGGGCGGGTAGCGTGCTGGGGTGATCACCTGGCGGACCGGGACCGTGGTGTCGCTCGGCGCCTCCTGGGCGGGTGCGCAGGAGATGACCGTCGAGACGCCGGACGGGACGGTGCGCGCGCTGGCCTACCCCGTCGTCGTCGGGGACGTCGCGGTCGGCGACCGCGTGCTCCTCAACGTCACGGCGCTGACCCGCGGGCTCGGCACGGGGGGCTACGCGCTCGTCGTCGCCCGGCCCGACGCGCTGCCGCCCGACCCGCCGCCCGGGCCCGGCCACCTCGTCAAGGGCCGCTACACGCCGCAGCAGGCGATGGTGCTCGGCGTCGACGAGCAGGAGTCCGCCCACCACGCGCTCCTGCGCGACGCGGACGACCTCGCCGGGCTGCCCGTCGTCGTGGCCGACCTGCACTCGGCGCTGCCCGCCGTCGTCGCGGGCGCGCGCTGGGCGGCCGAGCGCGCCGGTCGACCCCTCCCCCGCGTCGCCTACGTCATGACCGACGGCGGGGCGCTGCCCGCATGGTTCAGCCGCACCGTGGCGACCCTGCGCGACGCCGGGTGGCTCGCCGCCTGCGTGACCGTGGGCCAGGCGTTCGGCGGGGACCTCGAGGCGGTCACCGTGCACACCGGCCTGCTCGCGGCGCGGCTCGTCGTGGGGGCCGACCTCGCGGTGGTCGCGCAGGGCCCCGGGAACCTCGGCACGGGCACCCGCTGGGGGTTCTCCGGGGTCGCGGTCGGCGAGGCGCTCAACGCGGCCGCGGTGCTCGGCGGACGGCCGGTGGCCGCGCTGCGCGTCTCCGGCGCCGACCCGCGCGAGCGGCACCGCGGCGTCTCGCACCACTCGCTCACCGCCGTGGGGCGCGTCGCCCTGGCGCCGGCCGACGTCGTCGTGCCCGCCGGGGAGGTCCCCGGCGACGCGGGCCGGACGGCGCTGCGCGCCCGCGTGCGCGAGCAGGCCGCGGCGCTGTGCCGCCCGGCGGGCCGGCACGCGCTCGTCGAGGTCGCCGTCGAGGGCGGGCTGACGGAGGCCCTGGCCGCCGCCCCGGTGCGGCTGTCGAGCATGGGCCGGGGCCTCGCGGAGGACCCGGAGGCGTTCGTGGCCTCGGCCGTCGCGGGCGTGCACGCCGAGCGGCTGCGCTGAGCGCCCGTCGCCCGCCCGCCGCAGTGGGCGCGCGGGCGTCAGTCGTCCCGCTCGGTGGCGGAGTACCGGGCGACCAGGGTCGCCAGGCGACGGGCCTCGGCGCGGGCGCGGTCGCCGTCGGCCCGCTGAACGGCCATGACCGCCAGCGTGCCGCCGTCGGCCAGGTCGAGCTGCACCCACGGCCGGTCCGGCCCGAACCGCACGGACACGACCTCGGCCCACGCCAGCCGGCGCGTGCGCAGGAGGTTGCGCACGGTCACCCCGTCGGGGTCGGGGTCGGCGCGCACGCCGGCCTCGCGCAGCAGGAACCACGCGATCGCGACGCCGAGCACGGCGAACGCGGCCCGGTCGCCGAGCCCCGCGGGGCGCCCGGTGATCGGCTCGAGCGCCACCGCGATGCCCCCGAAGAGGACGACGCTCGCCGCGGCCAGCGCCAGGCTGACCACGCGGGCCGCCCGCGGCCGGAACGGGCGGAGCGCGGGGTCGGCCCCCGGCCCCTCCGGCCTCGCGGCGCCCCCCGTCGTCATCCGCGACCCGCCACCGCTACAGGCGGCACGCGTGGATGGACGTGACGAGGATCGCGCGCGCCCCGAGGTCGTACAGGGCGTCCATGACGCGGTTGGTGTCGTCGCGGCGCACCATCGCGCGCACCGCCGACCAGCCCGGGTTGTGCAGCGGCGACACCGTCGGCGACTCCAGGCCCGGGGTGATCGCCACGGCCTGCTCGACGAGCGCCGTCGGGCAGTCGTAGTCCATGAGCACGTACTGCCGGGCGACGAGGACGCCCTGCAGCCGCCGCGCGAGGACCTCGAGGCCGGGCGGGACCGTGGCCTGCGCGCGCGGCCGGATGAGCACCGCCTCCGACTCCAGGATCGGCTCCCCGAACACCGTCAGCCCGGCCCCCCGCAGCGTCGTGCCCGTGGACACGACGTCGGCGACGACCTCCGCGACGCCCAGCTGCACCGCGGACTCCACGGCGCCGTCGAGCCGGATGACCTCCGCCTCGATCCCGCGGTCGCGCAGGTAGCCCCCGACGAGCACGGGGTACGACGTCGCGACCCGGCGCCCCGCGACGTCGGCGAGGGCCCGCACGCGGTCCGCCGGCGCGGCGAAGCGGAAGGTCGAGGCGCCGAACCCGAGCGGCATGTGCTCGACGGCGTCCGCGCCGGAGTCGAGCAGCAGGTCGCGGCCGGTGATCCCCGCGTCCACCGTGCCCGCGCCCACGTACACGGCGATGTCCCGCGGGCGCAGGAAGAAGAACTCGATGTCGTTCTCGGGGTCGACGAGCACGAGGACGCGCGGGTCGTGGCGCTGCCGGTAGCCGGCCTCGCGCAGCATGTCGGCGGCGGGCTCGGCCAGGGAGCCCTTGTTCGGGACGGCGATGCGCAGCATGTCCTCGGGTCCTCGCGTCGGTGTGTCCTGGGGCGGGGGGCGGTGGGGCCACCGGCCGGCGCGCGCCGGCCGGTCAGAGGTGCCGGTAGACGTCCTCGAGCGTGAGCCCGCGGGCGATCATGAGCACCTGGACGTGGTAGAGGAGCTGGGAGACCTCCTCGGCGGCCCGCTCGGGCCCCTCGTGCTCGGCGGCCATCCACGCCTCGGCCGCCTCCTCGACGACCTTCTTGCCGATCGCGTGGATGCCCGCGTCGAGCGCGGCGACGGTGCCCGAGCCCGCGGGGCGCGTGCGCGCCTTCTCGCTCAGCTCGGCGAACAGGCCCTCGAAGGTCTTCACGGGCGCCCAGCCTAGAGCGCCGCGGCCCCCGGGGCGGGCGGCGTCCGCTCGCCGGCGAGCCCGCGCAGCACCAGGGCGGTCGCGACGGCGGCCTGCGCGGCCTCGGCGCCCTTGTCCTCCGAGGAGCCCGGCAGGCCGGCCCGGTCGAGCGCCTGGGCCTCGTCGTCGCAGGTCAGCACCCCGAAGCCGACCGGGACGCCGGTCCGCACGGCCACCTCGGTGAGGCCGACGGTGGCCGCCTGGCAGACGTAGTCGAAGTGCGGCGTGCCGCCGCGGACGACGACGCCGAGCGCGACCACCGCGTCGACCGTCGGCGCGACGTTCGCGGCGACCACGGGCAGCTCGAACGTCCCGGGCACGCGGATCACCACGGCCTCGGCGCCCGCGGCCGCCAGCGCCCGCTCGGCCCCCGCGAGGAGGCCGCCCATCACCCGCTCGTGCCAGCTCGCCGCGACGACGGCGACGCGCAGCCCGCGCCCGTCGACCGCCAGCTCCGGCGCTCCCCGTCCGCTCATCGGGCCTCCTCCTGCAGGGTCTCGGGGCTGAGCAGGTGCCCCATCCGCTGCGCCTTCGCGCGCAGGTACGCCAGGTTCTCCCGGGTGCGCCCGACCTCGTGCGGCAGCACCTGCTCGACGGCGATGCCGTGCGCGGACAGGCCCGTCGCCTTGGCCGGGTTGTTCGTCAGCAGGCGCACGCGGTCCAGGCCGAGGTCGGCGAGGATCGCGGCGGCCGCGCCGTACTCGCGGCGGTCCGCGGGCAGGCCGAGCTCGAGGTTGGCCTGGACGGTGTCCCGCCCGGAGTCCTGCAGCGCGTAGGCCGCGATCTTCGACAGCAGGCCGATGCCGCGGCCCTCGTGGCCGCGCAGGTAGACCACGGCGCCGCCCTCGACCGCCACGCGCGCCAGGGCCGCCTCGAGCTGCGGCCCGCAGTCGCAGCGCAGGGAGCCGAACGCGTCGCCCGTGAGGCACTCCGAGTGCACGCGCACGAGGGGCACCTCGCGCGGGTCCGTGGGCTCGGCCGCCACGAGCGCCGCGTGGCCCGCCCCGGTGCGCAGGTCGCGGTAGCCGTGCACGACGAACCGCCCGTGCCGGGTCGGCAGGGTCGCCGCGGCGGTGTGCAGCACGCGGCGCTCCGCCGGGGGCGCCTCGCCGGGCCCCGGGACGTCGCCGTGCGCGCGCCGCCACGCGGCGAGGTCGGCGATGGTCAGCACGACGAGCCCCTCGCGCTCGGCCAGCGCCGCCGCGTCCGCCAGCCGCATCATCGAGCCGTCGTCGTGCACGAGCTCGGCGATGCCGGCGACGGGCTCGAGCCCCGCGAGCCGGCACAGGTCGACGGCCGCCTCGGTGTGGCCGCCCCGGTGCAGCACGCCCCCGGGGACGGCCCGCAGCGGCAGCACGTGGCCGGGCCGGATGATGCTCTTCGGCCCCGCCGCCGGGTCCGCGAGCACCCGCAGCGTCCGCGCCCGGTCGGCGGCGGAGATGCCCGTCGTGATGCCGTCGGCCGCGTCGACCGTGACGGTGTAGGCGGTCCGCCGGGGGTCCTCGCTCTCGGGGACCATGAGCGGCAGGTCGAGCGCGTCCGCGCGCACGGCCGGCATCGGCGCGCAGAGGTAGCCCGACGAGTGGCGGATCGTCCACGCGACCCACTCGGTGGTCGCGGACTGCGCGGCGAGGATGACGTCGGCCTCGTCCTCCCGGTCGGGGCTGTCGGCGACGATGACCGGCTTGCCGGCGCGCAGCGCGTCGAGGGCCTCCTCGACGGTCCCGAGGCGGACGCTCACGAGCCCTCACCCGCCGACGCGCGGGCGTCCAGCAGGCGCTCCACGTACTTGGCCACCACGTCGACCTCGAGGTTGACCCGGTCGCCCGGCGCGAGCCGGCCCAGCGTCGTCACGGCCAGCGTGGTCGGGATGAGCGAGACGCCGAAGCGGTCCTCGGCGACGTGCGTGACCGTGAGCGACACGCCCGAGACCGCGATCGACCCCTTCTCCGCGACGTAGCGCGCCAGCCCCGGCGGGAGCCCGATGACGACGTCGTCCCAGCGGGGGCCCGGCTGCCGGGCCAGGATCTCCCCGACGCCGTCGACGTGGCCCTGCACGATGTGCCCGTCGAGGCGACCCCCCGCGGGCACGGCCCGCTCGAGGTTGACCGGGTCGCCGACCTCGAGGCCGCCCAGCGTGCTCCGCCGCAGCGTCTCAGGCATGACGTCGACGGCGAACGTGCCGTCCCCGACGTCCGTGACGGTGAGGCAGACGCCGTCCACCGCGATGGAGGAGCCGACGGCGGTGCCGTCGGTCACGACCGGCCCCCGCAGGCGCAGGCGGGCGTCCTCCCCGGCCCGCTCGACGGCCACGACGGTGCCCATCTCCTCGACGATCCCGGTGAACATCAGCGATCCTCCTCGGTCCGCACGCCCGCGCGTACCTGGTCGTCCGCGGGCGTCTGGTGGTCCGCGGGGCCCGGGGTTCGCCCGGGCGCGTCCGCGATGACGACGACGTCGGGCCCGACGCGCTCGACCGCGCGCGGGGCGAGGCGCAGCGCCGCGCCGATGGTGGCCACGCCCAGGTCCGCCACGGCGGCGGGCCCCGCGCCGAGCAGCACGGGCGCCACGTACGCGACGACCTCGTCGACCCGGCCCGCGCGCAGGAACGCCGCCGCGAGCGTCGGCCCGCCCTCGACGAGCAGGTGCCGGACCTCGCGCGCGGCGAGGGCGGCGAGGACCTCGTCGACGTCGTGCGTGGGCAGGTGGACGACCTCGCCGCCGGGGCCGGCCAGCCGGCCGCCGTCGGGCAGGGCGCGGCGGCCCACGACGACGCGCAGCGGCTGGTGGGGCGCGAGGGTGCCCTCGGCGGTCCGCGCGGTGAGCGCGGGGTCGTCCGCGAGGACGGTGCCCGTGCCGACGGCGATCGCGTCGACCTCCGCCCGCAGCGCGTGCGCGTGGGCGCGGGCCTCGGCCGAGGTGATCCAGCGGGCCGAACCGTCGGCGGCGGCCACCCGGCCGTCGAGGCTCGCCGCGAGCTTGAGCGTGACGAAGGGCCGGCCCGCCCGCACGGCGGCCGCCCACACGCGCAGGAGGTCGCCGGCGGCCTCGGCGCGCACCCCGCCGACGACGTCGACGCCCGCCGCGCGCAGCCGCGCCGCTCCCCCGGCCGCGGCCGGGTTGGGGTCGTCGAGGGCGTAGACGAGGCGCGCCACGCCCGCGCGCACCAGCGCCTCCGCGCACGGGCCGGTGCGGCCGGTGTGCGCGCACGGCTCGAGGGTGACGACCGCCGTCGCGCCGGCCAGGTCGGCGCCGGACGCCCGGGCCGCGGCGATCGCGGCGACCTCGGCGTGCGGGGTCCCGGCGCCCTCGTGCCAGCCCTCGCCGAGGGTGCGCCCGGCCGCGTCGAGCAGCACGCAGCCGACGCGCGGGTTGGGCCCGTGCGCGGGGCCGCGCCGGGCCAGCGCGAGGGCACGGTCCATGGCCGCGAGCTCGGCGGGCGTGACGTCGCCGGGGCCGCGCGGCGCGCTCCCGCCGGTTCCCGTGCCCTCCGCCACCGCCGTCGTCCCTCCCCGTGCAGGCCCCGGGGTGGGCGTCAGGGGACGCCAGGGCGGGCCTGTGCCGGACCGCCCACGTGCCTCCTCCCATCCGGGCTTTCACCGTCGGTCCTGGAGTTCCACCAGGTCAACCGGCCGCGCGTCGCCGCTCGGCTCGGGTCGCGGACTGTCACCGCCGGCTCGGACTTACACCGACCCCGGAGCACGTACGTTCTCGTCGATCAGTCTGCCACAGTCGGCGCGAGGTCCGAGGTCCTTCGGTCCCGGCGGACGGGCGCACAGAGGGCGCACGGAGGGGGTCAGTGCGCGGCGCCCGCGGCCAGCGCGCGCAGCTCCTCGACCGCCGCGGCCGCGTCCTCCGCGCCGTACACGGCCGTGCCCGCGACGAAGACGTTCGCCCCCGCGTCCGCCGCGCGCTCGATCGTCGCGGCGGACACTCCCCCGTCGACCTGGACCCACACGTCGAGGCCGGACGCCGACGCGGCCTCCCGCACGCGCCGGACCTTCGGCAGCACCCGGTCGAGGAACTCCTGCCCGCCGAAGCCCGGCTCCACGGTCATGACGAGCACCATGTCGAGGTCGCCCAGCAGCTCGAGGTACGGCTCGACGTCGGTGTCGGGCTTGACGGCCAGGCCGGCCCGCGCGCCCAGGCGCCGCAGCTCGCGGGCGAGGCGGCGCGGGTTCTCCGCCGCCTCCGCGTGGAACGTCACCGACGCCGCGCCCGCCTCCGCGTACCCGGGGGCCCACCGGTCGGCGTCGGTGATCATGAGGTGCGCGTCCACGGGGATCGGCGAGACGGCGACCACACGCTCCACGACCGGCGGCCCGATCGTCAGGTTCGGCACGAAGTGGTTGTCCATGACGTCGACGTGGAGCCAGTCCGCGTTGGCCACGCGCCGGATCTCGGTCTCGAGGTTGACGTAGTCGGCGGCCAGGATGCTCGGGGCGATCAGCGGGTGCACGGCCCCAGTCTCTCGCGTCCGCGGCGTCGGGGGCGCGCCGCGCCGCGCTCAGCGCCGGCGCAGGAGAGCCAGGTGCATCGCGTCCGTGCCGTGCACGTGCGGCCAGAGCTGCACGGCCGGGTCGGGGCCGAGGGGAACGTCGGGCGCCACCCGCCGCACGGCGTCGCGCGCGTCGAGCTGCTCGACGTCGGCCCGGGCGCGCAGGAGGTCCGCGACGACGGCGCGCGTCTCGGCCACGTGCGGCGAGCACGTCACGTAGGCGACGAGGCCGCCCGGCCGGACGGCGTCGACCGCCGAGGCGAGCAGCTCGCCCTGGAGACGCGTGAGGGGCGGCAGGTCGGACGGCGCGCGGCGCCAGCGCGCCTCGGGCCGCCGGCGCAGGGCCCCGAGCCCCGTGCAGGGCGCGTCGAGGAGCACGCGGTCGTAGGTGCCGGGTTCGGCCGCGCCCACCTCGCGCCCGTCGGCGCAGCGCACCTCGACCACGCCGGGCGGCAGCGCCGCCACCGCGCGCTCGACGAGGCGCGCGCGGTGCGGCTGGACCTCCGTCGCGACCAGCCGCGCGCCGCGCCGGGCCGCCACCGCGCCGAGGAGCGCCGCCTTGCCGCCGGGGCCTGCGGCGAGGTCGAGCCAGCGCTCGTCCGGGTCGGCGTCCGCCGCGAGCAGGGCGAGCGCCACCAGCTGGCTGCCCTCGTCCTGCACGCCGGCCGCGCCCCGGCGCACGGGCTCGAGCGCCGCCGGGTCGCCCCCGGCCGCGACGACCGCCGTGGGCGCCCACCGGCCGGGCCGGGCCCCCGCGGCCGCGGCGAGGAGGTCGTCCCGCGTCACCAGGCCGGGCCGGGCGACGAGGGTGACCGCGGGCGGGGCGTTGTCCGCCGCGAGCAGCGCGCCGAGCTCGTCCACGTCGCGGCCGTCGGCGGCCAGGGCCTGGCGCAGCGCGCGGACCACCCAGGCCGGGTGGCTCTCGACGACGGCGAGCCGCTCGAGCGGGTCGGGCCCCGCCGCCTCGGCCGCGCGGGCGAGCCACGCCTCGGGGGGCTCGGCCGCGAGGCGCCGCAGCACGGCGTTGACCATCTGCGCCGGCCCGGCGCCCACGTGCGCCCGGGCGAGCGCGACCGACTCGGACACGGCGGCGTGCGCGGGCACCCGCATGCCGAGGAGCTGGTGCGCGCCGAGCCGCAGGACGTCGAGCAGCGGCGCGTCCACCTCGGCCACCGGCCGGTCGGCGACGAGCCCCAGGACGGCGTCGTACCGGCCGCGCAGGCGGAGCGTGCCGTAGGCGAGCTCGGTCGCGAAGGCGGCGTCGCGGCCCCGGATCCCGCGGCTGCGCAGCAGCGGCGGCAGCACGAGGTTGGCGTACGCGTCGGAGTCGGCCACCTCGCGCAGCACGTCGAAGGCGGCGCGCCGCGCGGGGTCCGCGACCCTCCGGCGCTGCGCGGGCGCCTGTGCGCTGCGCCGCCGGCCGGGCGCCGGGCCGCCGCGGCGCGGCGGACGACCCCTCTCCGCCGTCATGCGCCGCCCAGCCGCGCGCCGGGCTCCGGGCGGGCGCCGCGCGCCCAGTCCTCGGCGGGCATCGTCCGCTTCCCGGCCGGGGCCACGTCGCCCAGGGCGACGGCGTGGGTCCCGGTGCCCACGAGCACCTCGTGGCGCTCGACGCGCAGCTCGCCGGGGGCGAGCCCCACGACGTCCGGCCGCGGCCGGACCGGGCCGAGGCGCAGGCGGGCGCCGGCCGGGTCCGTCGTCCACGCCCCGGGTGCCGGGGTGCACGCGCGGACCCGGCGGTCCACCGCCACCGCGGGGTGCTCCCAGCGCACGCGGCCGTCCTCCGCCGTGAGCCGCGGGGCGTGGCTGACGCCGTCGGCGGCCTGGGGCACCGCGACGAGTCGGCCGGCCGCGATGCCGTCGAGCGTCGCGACGAGGAGGCCGGCGCCCGAGCGGGCGAGGCGGGCGAGCAGGTCCCCCGACGTGTCGGTCGGCCGGATCTCCTCGGTCAGCGTGCCGTACACCGGGCCCTCGTCCAGGCCCTCGGTGATGCGGAACGTCGTGGCCCCCGTGATCTCGTCCCCGTGCAGGACGGCGTGCTGCACCGGCGCGGCGCCCCGCCAGGCCGGCAGCAGCGAGAAGTGCAGGTTCACCCAGCCGTGCGGCAGGAGGTCGAGCGCGGCCGGCGGGAGGAGGGCCCCGTACGCGACGACGGCCGCCACGTCCGCGCCCAGGGCCGCCACCTCGGCCAGGGCGTCGGGGTCCCGCAGCGTGCGCGGGGTGAGCACGGGCAGGCCGGCCTCCTCGGCGCGCGCGCGCACGGGGCTCGGCGCCATACGGCGGCCGCGACCGGCGGGCGCGTCGGGGCGCGTGAGCACGCCGACCACCTCGTGCGGCGACGCCAGGAGCGCCTCGAGCGACGGCAGCGCGACGTCGGGGGTCCCGGCGAAGAGCACGCGCATGGCTTCGATCCTAGGAGTCGCGCCCGAGGCGCACGCCGAGCGCCGCGAGGGCCGCCCGGAGCCCGTCGTGGCCGGTGAACAGGTGCGTGCGGAAGCCGAGGCGCGCGGCGGCGGCGACGTTGCGCTCCGCGTCGTCGGTGAAGAGCGTGCGCGCCGGGTCGAGCCCGAAGCGCGCCACGGCCCGCCGGTAGATCTCGGGGTCGGGCTTCGCGACGCGCTCGTGGCCGGAGACGACGACGCCCTCGAGGAGGCGGACCACGGGCGCCCGCTCGGCGGCGAGGGGCCAGGTCTCCGCGCCCCAGTTCGTCAGCCCGTAGGCGCGCAGGCCGACCGCGCGCACGTCGCGCACGAGCTCCGCCGCGCCGGGCACCTCGCCGGGCAGGGCCTCGGCGTAGCGCGTGACGTACACGTCCAGCATCGGGACGAGGTCGGGCCGGGTGCGGCCGAGCCGCTCGCGCACGCTCGCCCACGGCTCCCCGGCGTCCTGCGCGCTGTTGAGCGCCCAGAAGTCGGACTCGACGAGGAAGCGGTCGACCTCCTCGCGCGAGTGCGTCCCCCGGTAGGGCAGGTACGGGTCCCACTGCACGAGCACGTTGCCCAGGTCGAAGAGCACGACGTCGACCGCGGGTCGCCCCGGGGCGGGACCCTGCGCGCCGCCCCGTGCGCCGTCCTGCGCGCGGCTCACCAGACGTCCCCCGGCTCGGCGCGGACCCGCACGGGCGGCTCGCGCCGCGCGGAGGCCGCCGCGACGGCCGCCCGCACCGCGCGCGCCACGGCGGCCGCCTCGGCCCACGGGCTGCGCAGGAGCGCGCGCACGGGCTGCTCGCCCGCGACCTCCAGGAGCGCGGGGGCGGCGTCGCCGCCGTCGTCCTCCTCGGGCACCGGCACGGGCCCCACGACCTCGGTGGCCACGGGGAGGCCGGCCCTGTCGAGCAGCGCCCGGACGGCGTCCCGCGGCCCCTCGACCGCCACGACGTGCACCGCGGGCGGCATGCGCACCTCCGCCCGCTCCGCGAGCTCGCGCTCGGCGTGGCCCGCGGGGTCCCACCGCACGAACGCCTGGGTCGGCACGGGCGCCCCGTCACCGACGAGCAGCACGACGCCGCCCTCGGCGGCCGGCCGGACGAGCGCGGCGGCCCGCAGCCACGAGCGCAGCGCCTGCTCCCCCGCGTCGAGGTGCGGGCGCCCGGTGGCCACCGCGGCGTCGAGCAGCAGCGCCGCGGCGTACTGCCCCTCCGCCACGGGCTCGGCCCCCGGCGTGGCGACGACGACGGCGGGGCGCGCCGGCAGGGTGTCCAGCCGCGCGCCGCCCCCGGACACCCGGACGGGCACGCCGGGGAACGCCCGGCCCAGCTCCTCCGCGGTGCGCGCCGAGCCGACGCGCACGGCCCGCAGCCGCGTCCCGCCGCACTCGCCGCACCGCCACGCGACGGCCGGCGCCCCGCACAGGCGGCACCCCGGCGGCGCGCCCGGCGCGGCCAGCGCCACCGGCCCGCCGCACGCCCCGCAGCGGGCCGAGGCCCGGCACGCGTCGCACGCCAGCGCGGGCACGTACCCCGCGCGCGGCACCTGCACGAGGACCGGGCCGCGCTCGAGCGCCTCGCGGGCGGCCCGCCAGGCGGGGCTCGGCAGGCGCGCCGCCGCGGCCGGCCCCTCGCGCGCGAGCTCGACGGAGGTCAGGGCCACGACGCGCGGCGCCCGACGGCGCACGACGGCGCGCGGCGGGTCGAGCGGATGGGCCCAGCCCGTGGCGACGAGCCGCTGCGCGGCGGCCGTCCGGGCGTGCGAGCCGAGGAGCAGCGCGGCGCCCTCCGCCTCGGCGCGCATGACGAGCACGTCCCGGGCGTGCGGGTAGGGCGCGCGGGGCTCGGCGAGGAGGTCGTCGCCGTCGTCCCAGCAGACGAGGAGCCCGAGGCGGGCCACCGGCGCGAACGCCGCCGCCCGCGTGCCGACGACGACGGGCGCGTGGCCCCGGAGCGTGGCGAGGAAGGCCCGGTAGCGCTCCGCGGGGCCGTCGTCGGCGAGCAGGCGGACCCGGCCCCCGGGGGCCTCGGGCGACCACGCGGGCACGCCGGCGCGGTCGAGCGCCGCCTCCACCGCCGCGACCTCGACCTGCGACGGCGCCACGACCAGGGCGCCCCGGCCCGCCGCGACGGCGGCGACGACAGCGGCCGCCACGGCGTCGGCCCACGACGACGGCGGCCCGGGCAGCGCCTGCCACACGGCCCGCGGCGCCTGCCCCGCCGCCACGCGGCGCAGGAAGGCCCCGGCCCCCGGCACGTCGGCCCACGGCGGCGGCACGGTGCCGTCCGCGCCCGGCGGCGCCCCGCCCCCCGGCACCGCGGGGGTCCACGGCGCCCACGGCACGTGCGCCCCCTCCGCCGCGGGCGGGACCTCGCGCTCGGTGCGCGCGTGCCGGGGCGGCACCGCCAGCCGCAGGACGTCGGGCAACGTGCCCACCCACCGGTCCGCGACCGCGCGCGCCAGCGCGAGCACCTGCGGCGCCAGCACCGGCTCCGGCGACACCACGCGGCGCACGGGCGCCAGGTCGGCGTGCTCGGAGGCGTCGGTGCGGCCCACGCACCAGCCGTCCACGTCCTGCCCCGCGAACCGGACGCGCACGCGCACGCCCGGCCGCGCGGCGTCGGCCAGGCCGGCCGGCACGGCGTAGTCGAACGGCCGGTCCAGGTGCGGCTGGGGCCGGTCGACCACCACCTGCGCGACCGGCAGGTGCTCCGCCACCGGCTCGGGCGACCTCGGCCGGCGCCGGCGCGGGGCGAGGCCCTGCAGCGCCGGCTGGTCGATCGTCACGGCCACATCCCACCACGCGCGGCGGACGCGGGGCGCGCGTCCACCGCCCGGTCAGCCGACGGCGTCGTGCAGGTCCACCACGCGGTCGGTGCGCTCCCAGGTGAAGTCCGCGAGCTCCCGGCCGAAGTGCCCGTACGCGGCGGTGCGGGCGTAGATCGGCCGCAGCAGGTCGAGGTCGCGCACGATCGCGGCCGGCCGCAGGTCGAACACCTCGCGGATCGCGGCGGTCAGGCGGTCCACCGGCACGGTCTCGGTGCCGAACGTCTCGACGTACAGGCCCACCGGGTGGGCGGCCCCGATCGCGTACGCGACCTGCACCTCGCAGCGCCGCGCGAGCCCGGCCGCCACGACGTTCTTGGCCACCCAGCGCATCGCGTACGCGCCCGAGCGGTCCACCTTCGACGGGTCCTTGCCGCTGAACGCGCCCCCGCCGTGCCGGGCCATCCCGCCGTACGTGTCGACGATGATCTTGCGGCCGGTGAGGCCGGCGTCGCCCATGGGGCCGCCGATGACGAACTGGCCGGTCGGGTTGACGAGCAGCCGGTACCCGGTCGACTCGAGGTCGACGTCGGCGAGCACCGGCGCGACGACGTGCTCCGCGACCTCGGGCGCCAGCTGCGCCTCCAGCGAGACGTCGGGCTCGTGCTGGGCGGAGACCACGACGGTGTCCAGCCGGACGGGCCGGTCGCCCTCGTAGGCGATCGTCACCTGCGTCTTGCCGTCGGGGCGCAGGTACGGCAGCGTCCCCTCCTTGCGCACGATCGCGAGCCGCTCCGCCAGCCGGTGCGCGATCCAGATCGGCAGCGGCATGAGCGAGGGCGTGTCGTCGCACGCGTAGCCGAACATCAGGCCCTGGTCGCCGGCGCCCTGCGCGTCGATCGGGTCGTCGTCGGACGGGTCGTGGCGGACCTCCCAGGCCTTGTCGACGCCCGCGGCGATGTCCGGCGACTGCTGACCGATGGACACCGAGACGCCGCACGAGTGCGCGTCGAACCCGATCTCGGACGACGTGTAGCCGATCCGGCTGAGCACCTGCCGCACGACCTGCGGGATCTCGACGTACGCCTCGGTCGTCACCTCGCCGGCGACGTGGACCAGCCCGGTGGTGACCATGGTCTCGACCGCCACCCGCGCGGCCGGGTCCTGCTCGAGCATCGCGTCGAGGATCGCGTCGGAGATCTGGTCACAGACCTTGTCCGGGTGCCCCTCGGTCACGGACTCCGAGGTGAACAGCCGCGTGGTGGTCATGCGCGCCAGCGTAACGAGTGGACGGGGCCGCCCCGGTCAGGCGTCCACGTCCAGCAGGCGGACGACGGCGTCCCACACCGCGTCCGCGACGTCGTCCTTGGTGCCGGCCGCCCGCCCGACGACGTCGCCGGCCCGGTCGAGGATCGTCACCTCGTTCGTCTCCGCGCCGAAGCCCCGCCCGCCGCCGACGGCGTTGACGACGAGGAGGTGCGCGCCCTTGCGGCGGGCCTTCTCGCGGCCGTGGTGGAGGACGTCGCCCGACGCGTCGCCCGTCTCCGCGGCGAACCCGACGACGACCTGGCCCGCCCGGGGCGGGTCGGCCACGAGGCCGGCGAGCACGTCGTCGGTCGGCACGAGGGCGATCGGCGCCGGCTCCCCGGAGGTCTTCTTGATCTTGTGCTCGGCGGGCTCGGCGGGCCGGAAGTCGGCGACCGCGGCCGCCATGACGACGACGTCCGCGTCCTTGCCCTCGGCGCGGACGGCGGCGCCGAGCTCCGCGGCCGTCTCGACGGCGCGCACGGTCACCCCGTGCGGCAGGGGCACCGTGACGTTGGCGGCGACCAGCACGACGTCGGCCCCGCGCCGCGCGGCGGCCCGCGCGAGCGCGACGCCCTGGCGGCCCGTCGACCGGTTGCCGAGGAACCGCACCGGGTCGACGGGCTCGCGCGTCCCGCCCGCCGACACGACCACCCGGCGCCCCGCCAGGTCGCGCGGGCCGACGAGGGCCAGCGCGGCCGCGGCGATCTCGTCGGGCTCCGGCATCCGGCCGGGGCCGCTGTCGGCGCCCGTGAGGCGCCCGGAGGCCGGGTCCAGCACGTGCACGCCGCGGGAGCGCAGCGTCGCGACGTTGGCCTGCGTCGCCGGGTGCAGCCACATCTCCGTGTGCATGGCCGGCACGAGCAGCACCGGGCAGCGCGCGACGAGGAGCGCCGCCGTGAGCAGGTCGTCGGCCCGCCCGGTCGCGGCGCGGGCGAGGAGGTCGGCGGTGGCCGGCGCGACGACGACGAGGTCGGCCGACTGGCCCAGGCGGACGTGCTCCACGGACGCGACGTCGTCGAAGACGCCCGTCGTCACGGGGTGGCCGGACAGCGCCTCCCAGGTCGCCCGCCCGACGAACTCGAGGGCGGCGGCCGTGGGCACGACGCGGACGTCGTGGCCCGCCTCGGTGAGCAGCCGCAGCAGGGCGGCCGACTTGTACGCGGCGATCCCGCCGCTCACGCCGAGGAGGACGCGCACGCCCGGCTCCGGGTCAGTCCTCGGAGGGGCGGACCGTCAGCAGGCCGGCGTTGATCTCGCGGAGCGCGATCGACAGCGGCTTCTCCTGGTGGCGGGTCTCGACGAGCGGGCCCACGTACTCGAGGAGCCCCTCGTTGAGCTGGCTGTAGTACGCGTTGATCTGGCGGGCCCGCTTGGCCGCGTAGATGACGAGGGCGTACTTCGACTCGGCGGCGGTGAGGAGCTCGTCGATGGGCGGGTCGGTGATGCCCTCGGGCGACGCGACGGTTCCGGACATGTCAGCCTTCTGCTCGGGTGCGATCGGTGCGTGCGGGTCGGGCGGCCGACGGCGGAGCGCCCTCCGCGTCGCGGCCGCGCGCCGATGGGTCGTGCGCCCACGCGAGCGAACGGACGCGCGCGTGGACCCCGGCGCAGGTCCGACCGTCCAGTCTACCGCGTGGGCAGCCCCATCGCGGCGACCAGCTCGTCCGTGGCGCGGTGGACGTCGTCGTTGACGATGACCCGGTCGAACTCGGCCGCTGCCGCCATCTCGACCTCCGCGGTGGCCAGGCGCCGGCGCCGCTCCTCCTCGTCCTCGGTCCCCCGCCCGACGAGGCGCCGCTTCAGCTCCTCGATCGACGGCGGCGCGAGGAACACGAAGTGGGCCTCGGGCATGACCGCCCGCACCTGGCGCGCGCCCGCGAGGTCGATCTCGAGGAGCGCCGGGCGGCCGCTCGCCAGCCGGTCCAGCACGGGCGCCTTCGGCGTGCCGTAGCGGTGCCGCCCGTGCACGACCGCCCACTCCAGGAGCTCGCCCTCGGCGATCATCCGGTCGAACGCGGCGTCGTCCACGAAGTGGTAGTGGACGCCGTCCACCTCACCGGGGCGCGGCGGGCGCGTGGTCGCGGAGACCGACAGCCAGACCTCCGGGTAGCGCTGGCGGAGGTCGTTGGACACCGTGCCCTTGCCGACGGCCGTGGGACCCGCCAGGACCGTCAGCCGCGACGCGAAGCGCGCCGCGGCCGGATCCGACGCCTCCGCGGTCTCCGGCACCGGCACCACTCAGCCGAAGCGCTCGATGAGGGCCTGGGCCTGGTGCGGGCCGAGCCCCCGCAGGCGGCGCGTCTCGGAGATGCTGATCTCGGCCATGATCGCGCGCGCCTTGATCTTCCCGATGCCGGGCAGGGACTCCAGCAGGGCGGAGACCTTGAGCTTGCCGATGACGTCGTCCGTCTTGGCCTGCTCGAGCACCTCGGCCAGCGAACCCTGCGAGTACTTGAGGCGGTTCTTCACCTCGGCACGGGCCTGCCGCGCGGCGGCGGCCTTCTCGAGTGCGGCAGCGCGCTGTTCCGGGGTCAGCGGTGGAAGGGCCACGCGAGGTCACCTACTTCGAAGCGGCTTGGGCGGACGGGTCGAACCTAGCGAGACGGGCGGCCGGTCGGCAACGTCAGCGAGCCGGTTCGTGCTGGTCAGCGGCACGACGACGGCCGGGAGGTCAGCGCAGGGCCCGGCCGGCGTCCTCGCCGGCGCGCGCGGCGGCGTCGCGCAGCGCCGTCGTGGCGGGACCGGCCTCGAGGACGGACCGCGAGACGGACGCGACGACGGCGCGGCGGGCCTCCCCGAACACGTCGGCGAGCTCGGCGGGCCCGGCCCCCTGCGCGCCGACGCCCGGCGCGAGGATCGGCCCGCGGACCGCGGCGAGGTCGATCCCGAGGCTCCCCACGGCGTCGCCCACCGTGGCCCCCACGACGAGCCCGAACGGGCCGAGCGGGGCCGGCGCGGCCTCGAGCGCCCGCGCGTTGTGCGCCGCGACCTGCCGCACGACGGCGCCGGCGACGGACTCGCCCTCGGGCCCGACGGCGTGCTGCACGCCCGCGCCCTCGGGGTTCGACGTGAGCGCCAGGACGAACAGGCCGCGCCCGGCGGCCTCCGCGGCCCGCACGGCCGGGCCGAGCGCGCCGACGCCGAGGTACGGGCTCACGGTCAGCGCGTCGCACGCGAGCGGCGCGCCCTCGCGCAGGTAGGCGTCGGCGTAGCCGGCCATCGTCGAGCCGATGTCGCCGCGCTTGGCGTCGAGGACCACCTGCGTGGCCTCCCCGCGCACGGCCGCGAGCACCTCCTCGAGGACCGCGACGCCGCGCGACCCGTGGCGCTCGAAGAAGGCGGCCTGCGGCTTGAGGACGGCCACCTCCCCCACGAGGGCGTCGAGCACGGTGAGCGCGAACCGCCGCAGGCCCGCGACGTCGTCGTCGAGGCCCCAGGCCTCGAGGAGCGCCGGGTGCGGGTCGATGCCGACGCACAGCGGCCCGAACCGGTCCGCGGCGGCGGCGAGCCGGGCGCCGAACGGGGCGGGGCCCGCGGGGGCGGCGGGGCTCACCGGGCCACCACCCGGTCGCGCAGCTCGAACGCGTGGTCCTGCAGGCTGCGCACGGCGAACGGGCCGGCCTGGATGGTCTCGATGGCCTGCACCGCCGCCGCGAGCTGCTGGACGGTCGTGACGATCGGCTTGTCCGCCGTCACGGTGGCCGTGCGGATCTCGTAGCCGTCGGCGCGCGCGCCCTGGCCGGACGGCGTGTTGACCACCAGGTCCACCTCCCCCGCGGTGATGAGGTCGACGATCGTCGGCCCGCCGTCGCGGCGGCCCTCCGAGGCCTTGCGCACCACCTGCGACTCGATGCCGTTGCGCCGGAGCACGGCCGCCGTGCCCTCCGTGGCGAGGATCGTGAAGCCGAGCTCGGTCAGGCGCTTCACCGGGAACGTGATGGCGCGCTTGTCGCGGTCGGCCACGGAGATGAACGCCGTGCCGCTCGTCGGCAGGCCGCCGAAGGCCGCCGCCTGGGACTTCGCGAACGCCGTCGGGAAGTCGACGTCGATGCCCATGACCTCGCCGGTGGACCGCATCTCGGGGCCCAGCACGGAGTCGACGACGCCGCCCGAGGCCGTGCGGAACCGCCGGAACGGCAGCACGGCCTCCTTCACGGCCAGGGGTGCGTCCAGGGCGAGCGAGCCGCCGTCGCCCTCGGCGGGCAGCACGCCGTCCTTGCGCAGCTCGGCGATGGTCGCGCCCGTCATGACGAGCGCGGCGGCCTTCGCCAGCGGGATCCCGGTCGCCTTGGAGACGAAGGGCGCCGTGCGCGACGCCCGCGGGTTCGCCTCGAGCACGTAGAGCACGTCCGAGACGAGCGCGAACTGCACGTTGAGCAGCCCCCGCACGCCCACGCCCCGGGCGATCGCCTCGGTGGACCGGCGCACGCGCGCGAGCTCCGCGGCGGAGACGGTCACCGGCGGCAGGACGCACGCCGAGTCGCCCGAGTGGATCCCGGCCTCCTCGATGTGCTCCATGACGCCGCCGAGGTACAGCTCGGTGCCGTCGTACAGCGCGTCCACGTCGAGCTCGATGGCGTCGTCGAGGAACCTGTCGATGAGCAGGGGCGGGACGTCCCCGGACGGCCCGACGGCGACCGCCGCCTCCCCCAGCGCGCGCCCTACGTACTCGGCGAGCTGCTCGTCGGAGTACACGATCTCCATCCCGCGGCCGCCCAGCACGTACGACGGGCGCACGAGCACCGGGTAGCCGATCCGCCGGGCGACCTCCGTCGCCTCGGCGAGCGAGCGCGCCGTGCCGAACGCGGGCGCGGGCAGGCCGGCCTCGACGAGGACGCGGCCGAACACGCCCCGGTCCTCCGCGGCGTCGATCGCGGCGGGCGGGGTGCCGAGGATGGGCACGCCGGCGGCCTCGAGCCGCGCGGCGAGCGACAGCGGCGTCTGGCCGCCGAGCTGCACGATGACGCCCGCGACCGGGCCGACCGCCGCCTCGGCGGCGTAGACCTCCATGACGTCCTCGAAGGTCAGCGGCTCGAAGTAGAGCCGGTCGGCCGTGTCGTAGTCCGTGGAGACGGTCTCCGGGTTGCAGTTGACCATGACGGTCTCGTAGCGGTCCCGCAGCGCGAGGACGGCGTGCACGCACGAGTAGTCGAACTCGATGCCCTGGCCGATCCGGTTGGGCCCGGAGCCGAGCACGATGACGGCGGGCCGCTCGCGCGGCTCGACCTCGGTCTCCTCGTCGTACGACGAGTAGTGGTACGGCGTCCGCGCCGCGAACTCGGCCGCGCACGTGTCGACGGTCTTGAACACGGGCCGCACGCCGAGCGCCTGACGCACCTCGCGCACGGTGTCCTCGGCGATGCCCCGCAGGCTCGCGACCTGCGCGTCCGACAGGCCGTGCCGCTTGGCCCGCCGCAGCAGGTCCGGCGACAGCTCGGGCGCGGCGCGGACCTCCTCGGCCACCTCGTTGACGAGGCAGATCTGGTCGAGGAACCACGGGTCGATGCCGGTCGCCTCGTACACGCGCGCGACGTCGACCCCGCCCGGCCGGCCGACGGTGCGCAGCACCTGCTGGACCTGGACGAGCCGCTGCTCCGTGGGCACCGGGATCTGCGCCAGGAGCGCCTCGAGCGCCTCCCCCGACGGCGGCGGACCGTCCCAGTGGAACGTCGAGCCGCCCTTGTCGATCGAGCGCATCGCCTTGCCGAGCGCCTCGGTGAAGTTGCGGCCCAGCGCCATCGCCTCGCCGACCGACTTCATCGTCGTCGTCAGCGTCGGGTCGGCGCCCGGGAACTTCTCGAACGCGAACCGGGGCACCTTGACGACGACGTAGTCCAGGGCGGGCTCGAACGACGCCGGCGTGGAGCCGGTGATGTCGTTGGGGATCTCGTCGAGCGTGTA
>JAAZAC010000062.1 GCA_012514545.1 Actinomycetales bacterium
GCCCTGCGGCCCGACATGGTCGTGCACCTCGCGGGCGGCAAGAACGTCGTCGTCGACGCGAAGGTCGCCGTCGTGGCCTACCTCGACGCCATGCAGGCGACCGACGAGGCCGTCCGGGCCGAGCGCCTCGCCGCGCACGCGCGGCACATGCGGCGCCACGTCGACGACCTCGCGGCCAAGGAGTACTGGGAGCAGGTCACCCCGGCCCCCGAGTTCGTCGTCATGTTCGTGCCCGCCGAGGCCTTCCTCCACGCGGCGCTCGAGGCCGACGGCGCGCTCCTCGAGCACGCGATGGAGCGCCGCGTCGTCATCGCGACCCCGATGACGCTCGTCGCCCTCCTGCGGACCGTCGCCTACGCCTGGCGCCAGGACGCCCTCGCCGCGAACGCGCAGCAGGTCCTCACCCTGGGCCGCGAGCTGCACGGCCGCCTCGCCACCCTCGGCGGCCACGTCGGCCGCCTCGGCCGGCAGCTCGACGGCGCGGTGCGGGCCTACAACGAGACCGTGAGCTCGCTCGAGTCGCGGGTCCTCGTCAGCGCCCGCCGCCTCGCCGACCTCAAGGTCACCGACGACGAGCTCGAGGCGCCCGCGCAGGTCGACCGTGCCGCGCGGCAGGTGCAGGCGCCCGAGCTGGTCGCCGCGGAGGACGGCCGCGTCGTCGCGATGGGCTAGCCCAGGGGGCCGACGGGCGGGCCCGGGCTGGGGGACGCGCGGTCGAGACTGCGCCGCAGCGCTAGCGCTGGACGGGCTCGACGTCGAGGCCGCGCCGCGACCCGCGCGCCGGGCGGGCCGGGGCCTGGCCGGCCGCCTTGAGGTCCGCGCGGAGCTCACGCGGCAGGGAGAACATGAGGTCCTCGGTCGTCGTGCGGACCTCCTCGACGTCCCCGAAGCCCAGCTCGGCGAGCCGCGCCAGCACGTCGCGCACGAGGATCTCCGGCACCGACGCGCCCGAGGTGACCCCGACCACGCCGACGCCCTCGAGCCACGCCGGGTCGATCTCCTCCGCGCGGTCGATCCGCCGCGCCGCGCCCGCGCCGGCCTCGAGCGCGACCTCCACGAGCCGCACCGAGTTCGACGAGTTCGCCGACCCGACCACGATCACGAGGTCCGACTGCGGCGCGATCCGCTTCACCGCCACCTGCCGGTTCTGCGTGGCGTAGCAGATGTCGTCGCTCGGCGGGTCGGCGAGCAGCGGGAACCGCTCGCGCAGGCGGCGCACCGTCTCCATCGTCTCGTCGACCGACAGCGTGGTCTGCGACAACCAGACCACCTTGGCCGGGTCGCGCACGACGACCCCGTCGACGTCGTCGGGCGAGTTGACGACCTGGATGTGCTCCGGCGCCTCGCCCTGCGTGCCCTCGACCTCCTCGTGGCCGGAGTGGCCGATGAGGAGGATGTCGTAGTCGTCCGAGGCGAAGCGCACGGCCTCCTTGTGGACCTTGGTGACGAGCGGGCACGTCGCGTCGATCGTGCGCAGCCCGCGGGCCGCCGCCGCGGCGTGCACCGCCGGCGAGACCCCGTGCGCCGAGAAGACGACGCGCGCGCCCTCGGGGACCTGGTCGGTGTCGTCGACGAACACCGCGCCCCGCGCCGCCAGGGTCTCCACGACGTACTTG
Organism: Actinomycetales bacterium; assembly: GCA_012514545.1. Classification (GTDB taxonomy): domain Bacteria; phylum Actinomycetota; class Actinomycetes; order Actinomycetales; family Cellulomonadaceae; genus Actinotalea. Next base: position 1,617 of record JAAZAC010000062.1, read on the forward strand.
TTGTGGACGATCTCCTTGCGCACGTACACGGGCGGCCCGTAGTGCTCGAGAGCCTTCTCGACGGCGACGACGGCGCGGTCGACGCCCGCGCAGTAGCCCCGCGGCGCGGCGAGCAGGACCCGCCGGGTGCCCGACGCCGGCCCCGCGACCCCGCCGGCGGCGCTGCGGTCGCGTGCGGGGACGGTCGGCGTGTGCAGGGGGTTCACCGCCTCAGTCTACGAGGGCGGCGCGCGAGGGGCGCCTCGGCCCCGTCGCCGCGGGGTGGCACCCTGGACCCGTGACCGACCCCGCCGTCCGGCCCGCCGGCCGCCCCACCGCCCTGCCGGCGAAGGCCGCGGACACGAGCCCGACGGCGCCCTGGCCGGTCCGGCACCTCGCCCAGAAGATCGCGGACTACGTGCACCGGATGCCCGGGGTGTGGGTCGAGGGCCAGGTCGTGCAGCTCAACCGCCGCCCCGGCGCGGCGATCGTGTTCCTCACCCTGCGCGACACCGACGCCGACGTGTCCGTGCCGGTCACCGCGCACACCCGCGTCCTCCAGGCGGCGACGACGCCCGTCGAGGAGGGCGCGCACGTCGTCGTGCACGCCACGCCCACCTACTGGATGAAGCGCGGCACGCTCTCCCTCCAGGCGGACGAGATCCGCGCGGTCGGCCTCGGCGAGCTCCTCGCGCGGATCGAGCACCTCAAGCGCGTGCTGGCCGCCGAGGGGCTCTTCGACCCCGCGCGCAAGCGCCCCCTGCCGTTCCTGCCGCGCGTCGTCGGGCTCGTGTGCGGGCGGGAGTCGAAGGCGGAGCACGACGTCGTCGTCAACGCGCGCGCCCGCTGGCCGCAGGTCGAGTTCGAGATCCGGCAGGTCGCGGTCCAGGGGCCGAGCGCCGTCGGCGAGGTCTGCCGTGCGGTGACCGAGCTGGACGCCGACGCGCGGGTGGAGGTCATCGTCGTCGCGCGCGGCGGCGGGTCCGTGGAGGACCTGCTGCCCTTCAGCAACGAGACCCTGCTGCGGACCGTGGCGGCGTGCCGCACGCCCGTGGTCAGCGCGATCGGCCACGAGACGGACGCGCCGCTGCTCGACCTCGTCGCCGACGTCCGCGCCTCCACGCCCACCGACGCCGGCAAGCGGATCGTGCCCGACGTCACCGAGGAGCGGGCGCGAGTGCTGCAGGCCCGCGGGCGGCTGCGCGCGTCCGTCGACGCGCTGCTGCGCCGCGAGCAGGAGCGGCTCGCGGCCGTGCGGTCGCGGCCCGCGCTCGCCCGGCCGGAGGTGCTGCTCGAGGCCCACGCCGCCCGGCTCACCGACCTGCGCCGCACCGCGTGGCGCATGCTCGACGCGCGGGTGCAGGCCGGCGGCGTCGAGCTCGTCCAGCTCGCCGCGCGCGTGACGGCTCTCTCCCCCGCCGCCACCCTCGAGCGGGGCTACGCGGTGGTCCAGCGCGCCGACGGCGCCGTCGTGCGCGGCCCGGACGAGGTCGCCGTCGGCGACCCGCTGCGCGTGCGGCTCGCGCGCGGCGAGCTCGCGGCGCGCGTCGAGGGCGATGCGCCGGCCGAGAACGACGGGCCGGAGGGCGGCGTCGACGGGCCGGAGGGCGGCGCCGTCGGGACGTCAGGCCGCGCCGGCGGGGCCGGACGCGCGGGCCGCACCAGCCGTTCAGGTCGGTGAGCGGGTTGAATGGCCCCGTGACCGCAGCGCAGCCGGACCGCCCCGTCGCCGACCTCTCCTACGAGGAGGCGCGCGACGAGCTCGTCGCCGTCGTCGCCCGGCTCGAGGCGGGCGGCGAGACCCTCGAGGCCTCGCTCGCCCTCTGGGAGCGCGGCGAGGCGCTCGCGGCGCGGTGCCAGGAGTGGCTCGACGGCGCGCGCGCCCGGCTCGACGCGGCGCGCGCGGGCGGGGCTCCCTCGGCGCCCTCGGCCGGCGAGGCTGCCGGCGACGCGACCGACGCCTCGACCGAGGCAGGGCCCGACGACCCCCGGGGGCGCCGGCCATGACCTCGCCGGGCGGCGGCCGGGACGCCGACGTCCTCGAGGCCGCCTACGCGCCCCGGGTCGAGGAGGCGCGGCTCGCCCCCGTCGACGCCGCCGAGCGCCGGGTGCTCGTCGTCGGGGAGGCGCTCGTCGACGTCGTGCACCGGCCGGACGGCACGGTGACCGAGCACCCCGGCGGCAGCCCCGCGAACGTCGCGCTCGGCCTCGCCCGGCTCGGCCGGGGCGTGGACCTGCTGACCTGGCTCGGCCGGGACGACCGGGGCCGCGCGGTCGTCGCGCACCTCGAGGCGTCGGGGGCCGCCGTCGTGCCCGGGTCGGACGGCGCGGCGGCCACGTCGGTCGCCCGGGCCCACCTGGCCGCCGACGGCGGGGCCACCTACGAGTTCGACCTCACCTGGCGGGTCCCCGAGCGGTGGGCGTCGCCGCCGACGCCGCCGCTCGCCGTGCACACGGGCTCCATCGCCGCGGTGCTCGCCCCGGGCGCCGCCGACGTCGTGCACATCCTCGCCGCGCACCGCGCCTCGGCGACGATCACGTACGACCCCAACGTGCGGCCCTCGCTCATGCCGCCGCCGGCCCAGACCCGGGCGGCGGTCGAGCGCGTGGTCGCCCTCGCCGACGTCGTCAAGGTGAGCGAGGAGGACCTCGCCTGGCTCGACGACGACCCGATGGGCCTCGCCGAGGCGTGGGCGGCCGCGGGGCCGCACCTCGTCGTCGTCACGCGCGGCGCCCAGGGCGCGGTGGCACTGACCGCGCGCGGGGTGCGGGTCGCGGTGCCGGCCGCGCCCGTGGCCGTCGCGGACACGGTCGGCGCGGGCGACGCGTTCATGGCCGCCCTCCTCGACGGCCTGTGGACGGCGGGGCTGCTCGGCCCGGAGGCGCGGCCGGTGCTGCGCGCGGTGGACGAAGCGACGCTGCGCCGCGTGCTCGAGCGGTGCGCGCTCGTCGCGGGCATCACGGTGGGCCGCCCGGGCGCCGACCCGCCGACCGCCGCCGAGCTGCGCGACCGCGAGGCCTGAAAGGCTCGACACGGCGCGGCCCGCGCGGGAGCCTGGGCCCTTCCCGGCGACGGCGCCCGCCGCCGCCGGCAGCGACGCAAGGAGCCCTCATGGTCCCCGAGATCAACTACTGGGCCGTGCTCCTCGCCACCCTGTCCACCCTCGTCGTCGGCTCGGTCTGGTACACCCCGAAGACCTTCGGCACCTACTGGATGCGCGTGGCCCGGGTCGACCCGGCGGCGGCGGAGCGGCGCGGCGTGTGGCCCATCCTCGTGGCCGTCCTCGTCAGCTTCGTCACCGCGTGGGTGCTCGCCGGCACGATCGCGATCGCGCACGCCTACTACGACGGCACGTTCCTCGTCGACGCGCTGGTCACGGGCGTCCTGCTCTGGGCGGGGTTCACGGCGGCGCGCGTCGTCACGCACGACGGGTTCGAGGGCCGGCCACCCGGCCTGACGACGCTGACCCTCGGCCACGAGCTCGTGACGGTGCTGGTCATGAGCCTCGTCATCGGGCTCATGGGCGTGTAGCCCGCGGGCTACGACGCGGCGCGCTCCTGGGCCGGGCTCGCCTCGCCGTCGGCCCGGTCCCGCTCCTGCGCGCGCTTCAGGGACGCGCGCCGGAGCTCCTCGTTGCGCTCGTCGATCCGCGCCGCGGCCTCGTCGTCGCGCGTGAGGTTGACGCCGGACTCCGGGTCGAACACGAGCAGCCGCGCCGGGTCGAACCACAGCTCGGCCCGGTCGCCGTCCCGCACGCGGGACTCGGCGTCGAGCGCGACGACGACCTGCGAGCGCATGCCCTCGCCGTCGAGGTCCCGGTCCAGCTCCTCGAGCTTGCTGGCGACCTCGGGCGCCGTCTCGAACGGGATGTAGGCGTACAGCTCCGCGCCGAGCCACTCCGTGACGTCGACGTCGGTCTCGAACCGCACCCCGGCGTCGGCCCTCGCGTCGTCGAGCAGGGTGGCGTCCTCGACGTGCTCCGGGCGGATCCCCACGATGACGAGCGACCGGTCCCCGACGGCGGCGCGCAGCCGTTCGTCGAGCGGGACGTCGGCGACGGGCAGGTGCAGCACGTCGCCCTCGACGCGCCCCGGCAGGAAGTTCATGGGCGGTGACCCGATGAAGCCCGCGACGAAGAGGTTCGTCGGCTGCTCGTAGAGGGCGCGCGGCGACGCGACCTGCTGCAGCTCGCCCCTCCTCAGCACCGCGACCCGGTCGCCGAGGGTCATGGCCTCGGTCTGGTCGTGGGTGACGTAGACCGTCGTCGTGCCGAGGCGGCGCTGCAGGCGCGCGATCTCGGTGCGCATCTGGCCGCGCAGCTTCGCGTCGAGGTTGGACAGCGGCTCGTCGAAGAGGAACGCGTCGGCCTCCCGGACGATCGCGCGCCCCATCGCGACGCGCTGCCGCTGGCCGCCGGAGAGGTTGCCGGGCTTGCGCTCGAGGTGCTCGGTGAGCTCCAGGCGCTCGGCGGCGCGGGTGACCCGCTCGCGGATCTCCTCGTCGGTGAACCTGCCCTTGGCGAGCCGCATGGGGAACGCGATGTTCTCGAAGACGGTCAGGTGCGGGTAGAGCGCGTAGTTCTGGAAGACCATCGCGAGGTTGCGGTCCCGCGGGGCCTTGTCGTTCACGCGGGTGCCGTCGATCTCGAGGTCGCCGGACGTGATGTCCTCGAGCCCGACGATCATCCGCAGGATCGTCGACTTCCCGCAGCCGCTCGGCCCGACGAGGATGACGAACTCGCCGTCGGCGATCTCCAGGCTGACGCCCTTCACCGCGAGGAAGCCGTCGCCGTACTCCTTGACGACGTCCCGCAGGACTATCGAGGCCATGGTGTTTCTCCTCGGGTCGGTGGTCAGCCCTTGACGGCGCCCTGGGTCAGGCCGGCGACGATCTGGCGCTGGAACAGCAGGACGAGGACGACGACGGGGATGGTGACGATGACCGCCGCCGCCGAGATGGAGCCGGTGGGCTCCTCGAACTGGGACGCCCCCGTGAAGAAGGCGAGAGCGGCCGGGACGGGCCGCGCCCGCTCGGTCGACGTGAGGGAGATGCCGTAGACGAAGTCGTTCCACGCGATGAAGAAGGCGATGAGCGCCGTCGTGAAGACGCCGGGCGCGGCGAGCGGCACGATCGCCTTGCGGAACGCCTGCCACGCGGTGGCCCCGTCGACCTGGGCGGCCTGCTCGAGCTCCCAGGGGATCTGCCGGAAGAACGCCGCGAGGGTCCAGATGGAGATCGGCAGCGTCAGGGACAGGTACGGGATGATCAGGCCCGGCCAGGTGTCGTACAGCCCGACGGCGCGCCACACGTTGAACAGCGGCGTCACGATCGAGATGACGGGGAAGATCGAGACGGCGAGCGCCGTCGTGAGGATGAGTCGCTTGCCGCGGAAGTCGAGCCGGGCGATCGCGTACGCCGCGAACGTGGCGAGCACGACGGCGATCGCGGTGGCGATGAGCGAGATGCCGATCGAGTTGCGCAGCGCCGAGAGGAAGAGCCCCTGGGCGTTGCCGACGAGGATCTGCTCGTAGTTGGTCCAGGACCACTGCGCCGGCAGGAACCGCCCGGAGTTGAGGTCGCTCGGCAGCTTGAAGCTCGTCGCGAAGATCGCGGCCACCGGGAACAGGGCGTAGACGAGCACGAGCACGGTGATGACCGCCCACCACGCCCTCTGCCGCCGCGTCAGCGCGCCCACGTGCCCACCCCCTCGGCCCTCATCGCTCGCCCCGCGCGCCGGCGAGGTCGACCTTGAACACCTTGATCGCGGTGAACGCGAGCGCGACCACGCAGAGGAACAGCAGCACGGAGATCGCGGAGCCGAGCCCGATCTCGAGGCGCTGGATGGACTGCCGGTACGCGAGCAGCGACAGCACCTCGGTGTTGTTCGCGCCGGCCGTCATGATGAAGACGTTGTCGAAGATGCGGAACGCGTCGAGGGCGCGGAACAGGACGGCGACCATGATCGCCGCCTTCATGTTCGGCACGATGAC
>JAAZAC010000063.1 GCA_012514545.1 Actinomycetales bacterium
GGCCACACCCCTGCCGGCCACACCCCTGCAGAGTGGAACGAGACGAGGTCCGCACGCGCAGAGTGGAACGATCTGCCGGCAGATCGTTCCACTCTGCGGCGTGGGTGGGGCCCGGGGCCTGGGGGTGCGGCCGCGCCGTCAGACGTTGAAGCCGAGCGCACGCAGCTGGGCGCGGCCGTCCTCGGTGATCCGCTCCGGCCCCCACGGCGGCATCCACACCCAGTTGATGCGGAACCCGGCGACCAGGCCCTCGAGCGCCTGCCCGGCCTGGTCCTCGATGACGTCGGTCAGCGGGCACGCCGCCGAGGTCAGCGTCATGTCGATGACCGCGTGGTTGTTCGGGTCGATCGCCACCCCGTAGACGAGGCCCAGGTCGACGACGTTGATGCCGAGCTCGGGGTCGATGACGTCGCGCAGCGCCTCCTCGACGTCCGCGACGTTCGGTGGGTTCGGGACGTTCGTCGTCTGTGCGCTCATCACGCCTCCTCCGTTGTCGTGCTCGCCACGCCTGCCTGGACCAACGCGTCGCGCAGGGCCATCCATCCCAGCAGGGCGCACTTGATGCGGGCGGGGTAGCGCCCGACGCCGGTGAACGCCGTCGCGTCCCCCAGCCGGTCCTCGGCGGCCTCGTCCAGCCCCTCGCCGCGCGTGTGCAGCAGGGCGCGGAAGTCCTCGCCCAGGCCCTCCACCTCGGCCACCGGCCGGCCCTCCACGAGCTCGGACATCACCGAGGTCGAGGCCTGCGAGATCGAGCAGCCCTGCCCCGCCCAGCTCACGCGCTCGACCGTGCCGTCGTCGCGCAGGTGCACGCGCAGGCGCACCTCGTCGCCGCAGGTCGGGTTCACCTGGAACGACTCGGCCGCGTACGGCTCCGCCAGGCCCTTCCCGTGCGGGTCCTTGGCGTGGTCGATGATGAGCTGCTGGTACAGCTGCTCCATCGCCCCGGTCACGACTCGCCCCCGAGGCCGAAGAACGGGCGCACGGTCCGCAGCGCCGCCGCGAAGACGGCGACGTCCTCCGCCGTCGTGTAGACCCCCGCCGACGCGCGGGCGGTCGCCGCCACGCCGAACCGGCGGTGCAGCGGCTGCGCGCAGTGGTGACCCACGCGGACGGCGACGCCGGCGTCGTCGAGCACCTGCCCGACGTCGTGCGCGTGCACCCCGTCCACGACGAACGAGACCAGGGCCAGGCGGTCGCGCGCCTCGGCGGGGCCGATCAGCCGCACGCCCGGCACGTCGTGCACCGCGTCGAGCAGGAGCCGCGTGACCTCGGCCTCGTGCGCGGCGACCGCGGCCATGCCGAGGTCGCGCAGGTAGCGGGCGGCCGCGCCCATGCCGACGGCCTGCGCGACCATCATCGAGCCGGCCTCGAACCGCTGCGGCGGCGGGGCGTAGGTCGTCGCCTCCATCGTGACGACCTCGACCATCGAGCCGCCCGTCGTGACCGGCGGCAGCGCCTCGAGGAGCTCGCGCCGGCCGTAGAGGGCCCCGACGCCGGTCGGGCCGTACATCTTGTGGCCGGAGAAGACCGCGAAGTCCACGCCGAGGGCGTGCAGGTCGACCGGGAGGTGCGGCACGCTCTGGCACGCGTCGAGCACGGTCAGCGCCCCCACCTCGCGCGCCCGCGCCACGAACGCCGCCACGTCGGCGACCGCGCCCGTGACGTTCGAGACGTGCGCGAACGCGAGCACCCGCGTGCGGTCGGTCACGACGTCCGCGAGCTGCTCGGTGCGCACCCGGCCGTCGTCCGCGACCTCGAGCCAGCGCAGGGTGGCGCCGGTCCGCGCCGCGAGCTCCTGCCAGGGCACGAGGTTCGCGTGGTGCTCCGCCTCGGTGACGACGATCTCGTCCCCGGGCGCCAGCGCGAACCGCCGCGCGGCGGCCCCGCCCCGGCCCGCCGTCGCGTTCGACATCGCGTACGCGACGAGGTTGATGCCGGCGGTCGCGTTCGTCGTCCAGACGATCTCGTCCGGCGCCGCCCCGACGAGCGCCGCGACCTCCGCGCGCGCGGACTCGTACGCGTCGGTCGCCTCCTCCGCGAGCTGGTGCGCGCCGCGGTGCACCGCGGCGTTGCGCACGGTGTAGAAGTCCAGCTCGGCGTCGACGACGACCTCGGGCTTCTGCGACGTGGCCGCCGAGTCGAGGTACACGAGCGGGCGCCCGCCGCGCACCGTGCGGCGCAGCAGCGGGAAGTCGGCCCGCACGGCGGCGAGCTCGCTCGCCGACAGGCGGGCGGGCTCCGCCGCGGCCCTCGGGTCGAGGGTGGTGGTCATCTGACCCCCTCCAGGCGTGTCGGGACGGCGGCCTCAGGCCGTCGCGAGGTACCGGTCGTAGCCCTCGGCCTCGAGGCGCTCCGCCAGCTCCGGGCCGCCCTCCTCCGCGATCCGGCCGTCGACGAAGACGTGCACGAAGTCGGGCTCGATGTAGCGCAGGATCCGCGTGTAGTGCGTGATGAGCAGGACGCCGACCTCGCCGGTCGAGCGCACCCGGTTCACGCCCTCCGAGACCACGCGCAGGGCGTCGACGTCGAGGCCGGAGTCGGTCTCGTCGAGGATCGCGATGCGCGGCTCGAGGAGCTCCATCTGGAGGATCTCGTGCCGCTTCTTCTCGCCGCCCGAGAACCCCTCGTTGACGTTGCGGTCGGCGAACGCCGGGTCCATCCGCAGGTTCTCCATGGCGGTGCGGACGTCGCGGACCCAGTGCCGCAGCGCGGGCGCCTGGCCGTCGATCGCCGTCTTCGCCGTGCGCAGGAAGTTCGAGACGGAGACGCCGGGGACCTCGACGGGGTACTGCATCGCGAGGAACATCCCCGCGCGCGCCCGCTCGTCGACGCTCATCGCGAGGACGTCCTCGCCGTCGAGCGTCACGGTGCCCGAGGTGATCTGGTACTTCGGGTGGCCGGCGAGCGAGTAGGCCAGCGTCGACTTCCCGGAGCCGTTCGGGCCCATGATCGCGTGGGTCTGGCCGCTCGACACGGTGAGGTCGACGCCGCGGAGGATCGGCTTGGCGCCCTCCTTGGTCTCGACGCTGACGTGCAGGTCGCGGATCTCGAGCGTGGACATGTCTCTCCTCAGCTTCACGTTCAGATGGTCACGTCGACGTCCACGAGCACGCGGTCGCCGTCGAGGGTCACGGGGTACACGGGCACCGGCTGGGTGGCCGGCAGGCTCAGGGGCTTGCCCGTGCGCAGGTCGAAGGTCGAGCCGTGCAGCCAGCACTCGATCGTGCAGCCGTCCACCTCGCCGTCGGACAGCGACACCTGGCCGTGGCTGCAGATGTCGGAGATCGCGTGGATCTCACCGTCCTCGTCGCGCACGACGGCGACCTCGACGGTCGCGCCGTCCGGGCCGTCGAGCTCCACGCGCAGCGCCGTGCCGGGCGGCACGTCGTCGGCGTAGCAGGCGAGCTGGGCCGTCACGGGGCCACCTCGGCGGGGGCGGCGGTGGCGAGCGCGCTCATCGTCCGCTCGAGCTCGGCCTCGATCGCCGCGAGGACGCGCTGCTCGACCTCGGGCACGCCGATCTGGCCGATGAGCTCGGCGAAGAACCCGCGCACGACGAGACGGCGCGCGTCCTCCTCGTAGATGCCGCGCGAGCGCAGGTAGAACAGCTGCTCGTCGTCGAACCGGCCGGTCGCGGACGCGTGCCCCGCGCCCTCGATGACGCCGGTCTCGATCTCGAGGTTCGGCACGGAGTCGGCGCGGGCGCCGTCGGTGAGCACGAGGTTCCGGTTGAGCTCGTAGGTGTCCGTGCCCTCGGCGACCGCGCGGATGAGCACGTCGCCCACCCACACCGCGTGCGCGCCGGCGCCCTGGAGGGCGCCCTTGTACGCGACGCGCGAGCGGCAGGACGGCACGGCGTGGTCGACGAACAGCCGGTGCTCCTGGTGCTGGCCGGCGTCGGCGAAGTACAGCCCGAGGCCGGTGAACTCCGCGCCCTCGCCCGTGAACTCCACGTCCGGCGTGATCCGCACGACGTCCCCGCCGAGCGTGACGACCACGTGCTTGACGACGGCGTCCCGGCCGAGGCGCACGCGGTGCGACGACGCGTGCACGGCGCCCGCGTCCCAGTCCTGGATCGAGACCACGGTGAGGTGCGCGCCGTCGTCGGCGACGACCTCGACGGTCTCGGCGAGCGCGCCGCCGCCGACGTGGTCGATGACGACGATCCCCTGCGACAGCTCCTCGGCGTGCACGAGCAGGTGGGTGGCGCTCGGCCGGTCGTCCTCGGCGCCCGCGGTGCCCTCGACGCGCACGCTGACGGGCTCGGCGGCCACGGTCTCGCGGCCGACGGTCAGGACCGTGGACTCGGCGAACGACGTCCACGCGGCGGCGGCCACGCGGTCGCCCGGCCGGCCGGCCCGGCCGAGGCGCGGGTCGTCGCGGCCCACGATCTCGACGGCGACCTCGGGCGGGTTGACGACCGTCACCTGGGCGTGCGTGCCGCCCAGGCCGGCGCCGTCGGCGTCGAACAGCGGCACGAGCCGCTCCACCGGGGAGAAGCGCCACTCCTCCTCGCGCCCGGTGGGCACGGGGAAGTCGGCGAGGTCGAACGACGTCCGCCGGGCGGCGCGCGACGTCTCGGGCGCGCCGTAGCCGTGCGTGTGCGCGCCGTCGGCCCGCGCGCGCGAGTGGTCGGTGGACAGGTCGGTCGTCATCCCGCTCCCCGGGGTCTGCGTGTCGGTCGTGCCTGGGTCGGTGGCCGCGGCGGCCGCGGCGTCGGTGGTGCCCGTCGTCATCAGCCGACGGCCCCTTCCATCTGCAGCTCGATGAGCCGGTTGAGCTCGAGCGCGTACTCCATGGGCAGCTCGCGCGCGATGGGCTCGACGAAGCCACGCACGATCATCGCCATGGCCTCGGTCTCGGGCAGGCCCCGGGACATGAGGTAGAAGAGCTGGTCCTCGCTCACGCGCGAGACCGTCGCCTCGTGGCCCATCGACACCTCGTCCTCGCGGACGTCCACGTACGGGTAGGTGTCCGAGCGGGAGATCTGGTCGACGAGCAGCGCGTCGCACAGCACGTTCGACGCGGAGTACTCGGCGCCCTCGAGCACCTGCACGAGGCCGCGGTACGACGTGCGCCCGCCCCCGCGCGCGACCGACTTCGAGACGATCGAGCTCGAGGTGTGCGGCGCCGCGTGCACCATCTTCGCGCCGGCGTCCTGGTGCTGGCCCTCGCCCGCGAAGGCGATGGACAGGGTCTCGCCCTTGGCGTGCTCGCCCATGAGGTAGATCGCCGGGTACTTCATGGTCACCTTGGACCCGATGTTCCCGTCGACCCACTCCATCGTGCCGCCCTCGGCGACCGTGGAGCGCTTGGTCACAAGGTTGTACACGTTGTTCGACCAGTTCTGGATCGTCGTGTACCGGACCCGCGCGTTCTTCTTCACGATGATCTCGACGACGGCGGAGTGCAGCGAGTCCGAGGTGGTCTACCACCAGATTCGTGAGGACCTCGAATCGCAGGGTGTGA
>JAAZAC010000064.1 GCA_012514545.1 Actinomycetales bacterium
ATGATCCACCGCGCGCTGTTCGGCTCGATCGAGCGGTTCTTCGCGATCCTCGTCGAGCACTACGCGGGCGCGTTCCCCGCCTGGCTGGCCCCGGTGCAGGTGGTCGCCGTGCCCGTGGCGGAGCCGTTCCACGACTACCTGGCCGACGTCGTCGCGCGCCTGCGTGCGGAGGGGATCCGGGCCGAGCTCGACCTCTCGGACGACAGGTTCGGCAAGAAGATCCGCAACGCCGCGACCCAGAAGGTGCCGTTCGTGCTCATCGCGGGCGGGGACGACGTCGCGGCGGGTGCCGTGTCGTTCCGGTACCGCGACGGGCGCCAGGAGAACGGCGTCCCGGTCGACGAGGCGGTCGCGCGGGTCGTCGAGGCGGTCCGCACGAGGGCGCAGGTGTAGCGGTGGCGGACGACCCCGAGCCCGTCGTCGAGCCGGCCTCCGCGTTCGCCGGGGTCCCCGACGGCCTCGAGCGGCTCTGGACGCCGCACCGCGCGGCGTACCTGGGCGGGGAGAACAAGCCGCTGGGCGAGGGCGCGGACGCCTGCCCGTTCTGCCGGGCCGCGGCCACCGACGACGACGCCGCCCGGCTCGTGGTGGCCCGCGGCGAGCGGGTGTTCGCGCTGCTCAACCTCTACCCGTACAACTCCGGGCACCTCATGGTGCTGCCGTACCGGCACGTGGGCGCGTATCCCGACCTCGACGACGCCGAGACGGTGGAGCTGGCGCGGATGACCCAGACGGCGATGCGCGTGCTCGAGGCCGTCATGCACCCGCACGGGTTCAACCTCGGCATCAACCAGGGCGGCGCGGCCGGCGCCGGGATCGCCGGCCACCTGCACCAGCACGTCGTGCCCCGCTGGGGCGGCGACGCGAACTTCCTGCCGATCATCGCGCGGACCAAGACGCTCCCGGAGCTGCTCGCGGACACGCGGGCGCGCCTCGCGGCCGCCTGGCCCACGGAGGAGGAGGCGTGATCAGCAAGCTGCGGGACGGCGTCGGGCGGCTCTTCACGCCGCTCGCGCGGTGGCTGCTGCGCCACGGGGTGTCCCCGGACGCGGTGACGATCGTGGGCACGCTCGGCGTCGTCGTGGCGGCGCTGTGGCTCTTCCCGCTCGGGTACCTCTTCGCGGGCACGATGGTCTGCTGGTTCTTCGCGATGAGCGACGCCATCGACGGCCTCATGGCCCGGCTGTCCGGCCGGGTCGGGCCGTGGGGCGCGTTCCTCGACTCCACGCTGGACCGGATCGCCGACGGCGCGATCTTCACGGGCCTCGTGCTCTACCTCGCCGGCCGGGGCGAGGACCCGCTCGGCGCGGGGCTCGGACTCGCGTGCCTCGTGCTCGGCTCGATCGTGCCGTACGCGCGGGCGCGCGCCGAGGGTCTCGGCATGACCGCGAACGTCGGCATCGCGGAGCGTGGCGACCGGCTGACGGCGGCCCTCACCGCGGCCGGGCTCGTCGGCGTCGGGCTGCCGCCGGTCGTGCTCACCATCGTGCTCGGCCTGCTCGCCGTGGCGAGCGCCGTCACGGTCGTCCAGCGGATGGTGGTGGTGCGCCGGCAGGCGGTCCGGGCGGCGGAGTCGTGAGGGCGGTCGCGTGAGGCTTCTCGACCCGGCGCGCGGGACGCTGCTCGCGTTCCGCGTGTTCTCCCGCGCCCCGGAGTGGTTCTCCCGCGGCGTCATGCGCGTCGCCGCCGAGGTCGCCTGGCTGCTGCACGGCAAGGGCGTGCGCCAGCTCGAGGCCAACCTGCGCCGCGCGCGGCCCGGCGCGAGCCCGCGCGAGATCCGGCGGCTGAGCCGGGAGGGCATGCGCACGTACCTGCGCTACTACGCCGAGGCGTTCGTGCTGCCGCGCCTCACCCCGGACCAGATCGACGCGCGGGTGCGCACCGTCGGCGTGCGGGCCCCGCTCGAGGAGTGCGGCCAGGGTCGGCCGGTCGTCCTCGCCCTCGGCCACCAGGGCAACTGGGATCTCGCCGGCGCGTGGGCGACGGTGCACCTGGCCCCGGCGACCACGGTCGCGGAGCGGCTCGAGCCGCCCGAGGTCTTCGACGCCTTCGTGCGGATGCGCGAGGCGAACGGGCTGACGATCATCCCGCTCGACAAGGGGGCCGACGTCTTCCGGCAGCTCGTGCGCGTGGCCCGGCGGGGGAACGTCCTCGTCCCGCTGCTGGGGGACCGCGACCTCACGTCGCGCGGGGTCGAGGTCACGCTGCTCGGCGAGCGCGCGCGGGTCGCCGCGGGCCCGGCCGCCCTCGCCGTCGCCACGGGCGCGATGCTCGTCCCGACGCTGCTGCGGCACGAGCGGATCCACGGGGTGCGCCGCCGGGTCGCGGGCTCGCCGTGGGGGCTCGTCGTGACCTTCGCGCCCCCGGTCCGTCCCGACCCCGACCTGCCCCGCACCGAGCAGGTGCGCGCGCTCACGCAGGCGTGGGTGGACGTGCTGGGCGCGGACATCGCCGAGCACCCCACGCACTGGCACATGCTGCAGAAGGTGTTCGTCGCCGACCTCGACCCGGACCGCTACGCCGCGACCGTCGCGCAGGAGGTGTCGTGAGCCTCGAGCCGCTGCGGGTGGGCATCGTGTGCCCCTACTCCTTCGACGTGCCCGGCGGGGTCCAGTTCCACGTGCGGGACCTCGCCGAGGCGCTCGAGCAGCGGGGGCACACCGTGAACGTGCTCGCGCCCGCGGACGAGGAGACGCCCCTGCCGGACTACATCACCCCGGCCGGCCGGGCCGTGCCGGTCCGCTACAACGGGTCCGTCGCGCGGATGACCTTCGGCCCGATGAGCGCCCGGCGGGTGCGCCGCTGGCTGACGGCCGGGGACTTCGACATCCTCCACCTGCACGAGCCGGTGACGCCGAGCCTCGGCATGCTCGCGCTGTGGGTGGCGACGGGGCCCATCGTGGCGACGTTCCACACCGCCCTGCTGCGCTCGCGCGCCCTGCAGGTGGCGCACCCGATCGTGCGGCCCAGCCTCGAGAAGATCGCCGCCCGCATCGCCGTCTCGGAGGACGCGCGGCGCACGCTCGTCGACCACCTCGGGGGCGACGCCGTCGTCATCCCCAACGGGGTCTACGTCGACGCGTTCGCGGCGGCCGAGGCCGACCCGCGCTGGACGGGCACGCCCGAGCGGCCCACGGTGGCGTTCCTGGGCCGGCTCGACGAGCCGCGCAAGGGGCTGCCGGTCCTCACGGCGGCGATCCCGGCGGTGCTCGAGGCGATCCCCGGGGCGCGGTTCCTCGTCGCCGGTCGGGGCGACACGGGCGCTGAGGAGTGCCGGGCCGCGCTGGGCGAGCACGCCGCGGCGGTCGAGTTCCTCGGCGGGATCTCCGACGAGGACAAGGCGCGGCTGCTGTCGTCCGTCGACGTCTACTGCGCGCCGCACACCGGCGGCGAGAGCTTCGGCATCGTGCTCGTCGAGGCCATGAGCGCGGGCGCCACGGTGGTGGCGAGCGACCTGGGCGCGTTCCGCCGGGTGCTCGACGACGGCGAGGCGGGCGTCCTGTTCCCCAACGGGGACAGCGCGCGGCTCGCCGAGACGCTCGTGCGCGTCCTGCGCGACCCCGACCTGCGACGGGAGCGGGCCGAGCGTGCGCGGTCGGTCGTGCGCCGCTACGACTGGTCCGTCGTGACCGAGCAGGTGCTCACGGTCTACGAGACGGTGCTGTCCGGCGGGCCGCGCGTCCGCGTGGGCGAGGACCCGTCGTCGCGGCGGCCTGGGGTGCCGGGGGAGGTGACCCCGCCATGACGTGGTCGGAGGCGACGCTGCTCGCCGCGGTCCTCCTGCTGCTCCTCCTGTGGGCGGTGTGGGTGGTCGCCAGCCGGCTCGACAGGCTGCACCGCAAGGTCGCGACCTCGCGGGCGGCGCTAGAGAACCAGCTCGTGCGGCGCGCCTCGGCGGCGGCGGAGCTGGCGGCGTCGGGCCTCCTGGACCCCGTGAGCTCCGTGCTCGTGGGGGAGGCGGCCTGGGCGGCGCTCGCCGCGGGCGGGCACGGCCGCGCCGAGCTGGTCGCCGCGCTGCCCGACCTGGACCGCCTCCTCGGCGGGGAGCAGGCCGACGATCGCGACGCCCCGCTGGCGCGCGACCTGGCCGAGAGCGAGCTGTCGCGCACGATGCGCGAGGCGTTGTCGGACGACGAGGAGGTCGCCCAGATGCGGGCGAACCCCGCCGGGCGGGAGCTCGTCGACGCGCTGGTGGCCGCCTGGTACCGCGTGCAGCTCGCGCGGCGCTTCCACAACGAGGCGGTCGCACAGACGCAGCGGGTCCGCCGCAAGACGCTCGTCCGCCTGCTGCGCCTGCACGGGCACGCCCCGATGCCGCAGACCGTGGAGATCGACGACGACTGGTCCGACGCGCTCCAGCGCGTCGCGCTCGAGCGGTAACCGCCCCCGGCGTCCGAGGGGGAAAACGCCTCGGGGACCTCCGGGGCCCGGCGACTAGGATTGGCAGCACCGCCGTCGGTCGCCTCCGGGCGGGTTCCTGCGGCGAGACGAGCAGCGCGCAGGAGCGCGACACCCACCACCGACCGAGGGACAGACGTGAGCGAGAACGTGATCGGCACCGCGAAGGTCAAGCGGGGGATGGCCGAGATGCTCAAGGGCGGCGTCATCATGGACGTCGTCACGCCCGAGCAGGCGAAGATCGCCGAGGACGCCGGGGCGGTCGCCGTCATGGCCCTCGAGCGCGTGCCCGCGGACATCCGCGCCCAGGGCGGCGTCGCCCGGATGAGCGACCCCGACCTCATCCAGGGGATCATCGACGCCGTCTCGATCCCGGTCATGGCCAAGGCGCGGATCGGCCACTTCGTCGAGGCGCAGGTGCTGCAGGCCCTCGGCGTCGACTACATCGACGAGTCCGAGGTGCTCACGCCGGCGGACTACAGCCACCACATCGACAAGTGGGCGTTCACGGTGCCGTTCGTGTGCGGCGCCACGAACCTCGGCGAGGCCCTGCGGCGCATCACCGAGGGCGCGGCGATGATCCGGTCCAAGGGCGAGGCGGGCACCGGCGACGTCTCCAACGCCACGACGCACATGCGGCAGATCCGGGACGAGATCCGCCGCCTGACGTCGCTGCCGGAGGACGAGCTCTACGTCGCCGCCAAGGAGCTGGGGGCGCCGTACGACCTCGTCAAGGAGGTCGCGGAGACCGGCAAGCTCCCCGTGGTGCTCTTCACGGCGGGCGGCATCGCCACCCCGGCCGACGCGGCGATGATGATGCAGCTCGGGGCCGAGGGCGTGTTCGTCGGCTCGGGCATCTTCAAGTCGGGCGACCCGGCCAAGCGCGCCGCCGCGATCGTCAAGGCCACGACGTTCTACGACGACCCGAAGGTCATCGCCGAGGTGTCCCGCGGGCTCGGCGAGGCCATGGTCGGCATCAACGTCGAGGACGTGCCGGAGCCGCACCGGCTCGCCGAACGCGGCTGGTGACCGACGGGGGCGCGCCGGCGGACGGGGCCGACCCCGCCGCGGCCCGTCCGCGCGTCGGCGAGCGCGGCCCCACCGCGATCGGCGTCACGCAGCTCGGCCCGGACTGGGTGCCGGGCCCGGACGGCGTGCTCTTCCGCCGGGGCGCCCGCCTGATCCTGCTCGACGACGCCGAGCGCGTGCTCATGGTGCTGGGGCACGACGTCGACAACCCCTCCCGCCACTGGTGGTTCACGCCCGGCGGCGGCATCGACGCGGGCGAGGCGGCGGTCGACGCCGCGGTGCGCGAGCTGCGGGAGGAGACCGGGCTCGTCGTCGACCCGGCCGACGTCGTCGGGCCGGTGGCCACGCGGTCCGCGGTCTTCGACTTCCAGCGCCAGGCGGTGCGCCAGGACGAGGAGTTCTTCCTCGCGCGCCTCGACGCGCCCGCGCCGCTCGTCACCGACGGCTGGACCGACGTCGAGCGCACCTTCATGGACGACGTGCGCTGGTGGGACCTCGAGGCGCTCGATCGCGTCGAGGTGGAGGTCTTCCCCGCGGGGTTCGTCGCCCTGGTGCGCGACCTGCTCGACGGGTGGGACGGCGTCGTGCGGCGGCTGCCGGACGAGCGCGAGGGTTCGGCCGCGGCGCGGGCTCAGGGCTGACCGCGGCCCCCGCCGGCCCCGCCTCCGCGCGGCGCGGAGGACATCCGTACCGATCGGTACGCACACCGGGGCGATTTCCGTACTGGTGAGTACACAATGCGGCGCGCGCCCGCTAGGTTCACCCCATGCCCCGCACGAGCTCGCCCGTCGCGGGGGTCCCACGCAGCGGCATCCGCACGCTCATGGAGCTCGCGCTCCGCGACCCGGACGCCATCCGCCTGGAGGTCGGCGAGCCCGACGCCACGACGCCCGAGCACGTCATCGCGGCCGCCGCCGCGGACGCCCGGGCGGGGCACACGGGCTACTCGTCGAGCACCGGGATCGCCGAGCTGCGCGAGGCCCTCGCCGCCCACGTCACCGCCCGCACCGGCCGCCCGACCCACCCGGACGAGGTCGTCGTCACGCACGGCGCGATGCACGGCCTGGCGATGGCGCTGCAGTGCGCGCTCGCCCCCGGCGAGCAGGTGCTCCTGCCCGACCCCGAGTTCCCCAACTGGCGGATGGCCGCCGTGGCCGCCGGGCTCGACGTCGGCACGTACCCCACGCGCGCCGCCCACGGGTTCGTGCCCCGGGTCGAGGACGTCGAGCGGGCGATCGGCCCGCGCACCAGGGCGATCGTCGTCTGCTCGCCCAACAACCCGACGGGCGCGGTGTACCCGCGGGCCGTGCTCGAGGGGATCTGCGAGGTCGCCCGGCGGCACGACCTGTGGGTGCTCTCCGACGAGTGCTACGACGAGTTCACGTTCGACGACCCGCACGTCGGGCTCACGGGCCTCGACCGCGACGACCGCGTCCTGACGTTCTTCAGCTTCTCCAAGACCCACGCGATGACCGGGTGGCGGGTCGGCTACGCCGTCGTGCCCGACCCGACGGTGCGCGACCTCATGGGCCACCTCGCCGAGGCGACGATCTCCTGCCCGTCGACCATCGGGCAGCGCGCCGCGCTCGCCGCCCTCACCGGCCCGCAGGACCACGTCACGGCCGCGCGGGACGCGTACCGCGCGCGGCGGGACGCCGCCGTGGCGCTCCTCGCGGCGCGGGGGATCGGCTGCGTGCGCCCGGCCGGGGCGTTCTACCTCATGGTGGACGTCTCGTCGGCGACGTCGGACAGCGAGGCCTTCGCCCTGCGCCTCCTCGCGGAGCGCCACGTCGCGGTCGCCCCGGGCGCCACGTTCGGCGACGGCGCGCGCGGCATGGTGCGCGTCTCGCTCGCCGCGGACCGCGACGCCGTGCTCGAGGGCCTCGGCCGGCTCGCGGACCAGGTGCAGGCGTGGCGGGAGGCGGCCGGGCCCGTGCCGGCGCCCGCGCTCGCGCCCGTGCTGGCCTCGGACGCCGAGGCGCCCACCGCGGTCTGAGCGGCAAGGTCCGGACGGCGCGGTCCGAACCCGCGCGGTCTGGACCCCGCGCGGTCCGGACGGCGCGCGGGGAACACCCGGCCGGCGTCGTAGGATCGCGCACCGTGACGTCGATCGGGGTGCTCGCGCTGCAGGGGGACGTGCGCGAGCACGTGCACGCCCTCGAGGCCGTGGGCGCGCACGCCCTGCCCGTCCGGCGCCCGAGCGAGCTCGCCGCCGTCGACGGCATCGTCATCCCCGGCGGCGAGTCGACGACCATCGACAAGCTGCTCCGTGCGTTCGACCTGTTCGAGCCGCTGCGGCGGGCCATCCGGGACGGGCTGCCGGCCTTCGGCTCCTGCGCGGGCATGATCCTGCTCGCCGACCGGATCACCGGGGGCACGGCGGACCAGCAGACGCTCGGCGGCCTCGACGTCACGGTCCGGCGCAACGCGTTCGGGCGGCAGGTCGACTCCTTCGAGACCGACCTCGTCGTCGAGGGCGTCCCCGACAGCGCGACCACGCCCGTGCACGCCGTCTTCATCCGCGCGCCGTGGGTCGAGGAGGTCGGCCCGCGCGTCCAGGTCCTCGCGCGGGTGGACGCGGGGCGGTCCCGCGGTGAGGGGGCCGAGGCGGCGGCCGGTAGGATCGTCGCCGTGCGTGAGCGCGACGTGCTGGCCACGTCGTTCCACCCGGAGGTGACGGGGGACCTGCGCCTGCACCGCCTGTTCGTCAGCATCGTCGAGAGCCGTTGAGGGGTCCTACGTGTCCGGTCACTCCAAGTGGGCGACGACCAAGCACAAGAAGGCGGTCATCGACGCCCGCCGCGGCAAGCTGTTCGCCAAGCTCATCAAGAACATCGAGGTCGCGGCCCGCGTGGGCGGCGGCGACCCCGCCGGGAACCCGACGCTCTACGACGCCATCCAGAAGGCGAAGAAGTCGTCGGTCCCGAACGACAACATCGAGCGCGCGGTCAAGCGCGGCTCCGGCCAGGAGGCCGGCGGCGCCGACTACCAGACGATCATGTACGAGGGCTACGGCCCCGGCGGCATCGCGGTGCTCGTGGAGTGCCTGACCGACAACCGCAACCGGGCGGCGTCGGACGTGCGCGTGGCGTTCACGCGCAACGGCGGCACGATGGCGGACCCGGGCTCGGTCTCGTACCTCTTCTCGCGCAAGGGCGTCGTCATCGTGCCGAAGGCCGACGGCCTCACCGAGGACGACGTGCTGAGCGCCGTGCTCGACGCGGGCGCCGAGGAGGTCAACGACCTCGGCGAGGCGTTCGAGGTGCTGAGCGAGGCGAGCGACGTCGTCGCCGTGCGCACCGCGCTCCAGGAGGCGGGGATCGACTACGACTCCGCCGAGGCCCAGTTCGTGCCGTCGACCCAGGTCGAGGTCGACGTCGAGGGCGCGCGCAAGATCATGCGGCTCATCGAGGCCCTCGAGGACAGCGACGACGTGCAGAACGTCTACGCGAACTTCGACGCCTCCGACGAGGTGCTCGCCGCCCTCGACGAGGAGTGACCCGCCGCGCGTGACCGGCGTCGGGGCGTGTCGGTGCCCGGCCGGGCGCCCGACGGCGCGGAGACTGGCCGTGTGCGCGTCCTCGGAGTCGACCCCGGCCTGACCCGGTGCGGCCTCGGCGTCGTCGACTCGGCGCCGGGCCGGCGCGCGGTGCTCGTCGAGGTCGGGGTGGCGCGGTCCGCGCCCGACCAGGCGCCGGAGCTGCGCCTGGCCGCGATCGCCGCCGAGGTCGAGGCGTGGCTCGACCGCCACCGGCCGGACGCGGTCGCCGTCGAGCAGGTCTTCGCCCAGCACAACCTCCGCACCGTCATGGGCACCGCCCAGGTGTCCGGCGTCGTCATGCTGGCGGCGGCACGCCGCGGCGTGCCCGTGGCCGTCCACACGCCCAGCGAGGTCAAGGCGGCCGTCACCGGGAACGGCCGCGCGGCGAAGGCGCAGGTCCAGGCGATGGTCGCGCGCATCCTCGCGCTCCCCGAGGCCCCGACGCCCGCCGACGCCGCCGACGCCCTCGCCCTCGCCGTCTGCCACCTCTGGCGCCCCCTGCCGGGGCGGCTCGTCGGGAGCCGGGGTGCGGAGGCCGTCGCGCCGTCGGGCGGGGGACGCACGCCGGCCCAGGTGGCCTGGGCGCGGGCGGAGTCCGCGGCGCGCCGCGCGGCGCGCTGACCGCGTCGTGCGCGTCGGGTACGGTTCGGGTCGTACACCTGTTCGCCCGGGGTCGCCCGGGGGAGGCCGGCACCGGGGGAGGGAGCCAGCGTGATCGCGTCGCTGCGCGGCCGGGTCGTCGACCTGCGCCTCGACGCCGTGGTCGTGGAGGTGGGCGGCGTCGGGCTGCTCGCCCACGCGACGCCGGGGACCCTGGCGGGGCTGCGGCTCGGGGGCGAGGCGCACCTGGCCACCTCGCTCGTGGTCCGGGAGGACGCGCTGACGCTCTACGCGTTCGCCGACGCCGACGAGCGCGACGTCTTCGAGGCCGTGCAGACGGTCAGCGGGATCGGGCCGCGGCTGGCCCTGGCGATGCTCGCGGTGCACACGCCCGACGCGCTGCGCCGGGCCGTGGCGACCGAGGACCTCGCGGCCCTGCAGCGGGTGCCGGGGATCGGCCGCAAGGGCGCGCAGCGGATCGTGCTCGAGCTGGGGGACCGCCTCGGCGTGCCGGCGGGCGGGGACGGCACCGGCGGGGCCGCGCCGGTGGCGGACCGGCGCGACACGGTCGTCGAGGCCCTCGTGGGGCTGGGCTGGAACGCCAAGGCGGCGGAGGACGCCGTCCGCGCGGTGCTGCCCGACGACGCCGGGCCGCTCGCCGAGGACGACGTCGCCGCGGTGCTCCGCGGGGCGCTGCGCGTGCTGGGCGGCGCCCGTGGCTGACGACCGGATCGTGGCCGCGGAGGCGGAGGAGGGCGAGCGCGCGGCCGAGGCGGCGCTGCGGCCGCGGCGCCTGGCGGAGTTCGTCGGCCAGCACGTGGTGCGGGAGCAGCTCGAGCTCGTGCTGCACGCGGCGCTGGCCCGCGGCGGGGTGCCGGACCACGTGCTGCTGTCCGGCCCGCCGGGCCTGGGCAAGACCACCCTGGCGATGATCATCGCGGCCGAGCTCGGCACGTCCGTGCGCGTCACGTCGGGCCCGGCGATCCAGCACGCGGGCGACCTGGCGGCGGTCCTGTCGTCGCTCGACGAGGGCGAGGTGCTGTTCGTCGACGAGATCCACCGCCTCGCCCGGCCGGCCGAGGAGCTGCTGTACGTCGCGATGGAGGACTTCCGGGTCGACGTCGTCGTGGGCAAGGGCGCGGGGGCGAACGCGATCGGCCTCACGCTGCCGCCGTTCACCGTGGTCGGGGCGACGACGCGCGCCGGCCTCCTGCCGGCCCCGCTGCGCGACAGGTTCGGCTTCACCGGCCACCTGGAGTTCTACGCCGACGCCGAGCTCGAGCAGGTGCTGCGCCGCTCCGCGGGCCTGCTCGGCGTGGACCTCGTCGACGACGCCGCGGCGGAGATCGCGCGGCGCTCGCGCGGCACGCCCCGCATCGCCAACCGGCTGCTGCGCCGGGTGCGCGACTGGGCGCAGGTGCGCGGCGACGGCCGGTGCGACCTCGCCGCGGCGCGCGCGGCGCTCGAGGTCTACGAGGTCGACGAGCTCGGCCTCGACCGGCTCGACCGCGCGGTGCTCCGCGCGCTGTGCGAGCGGTTCGGGGGCGGCCCCGTCGGCCTGACCACGCTCGCCGTCGCCGTGGGCGAGGAGCCGGAGACCGTCGAGACGGTCGCCGAGCCCTTCCTCGTCCGCGAGGGGCTGCTCGGCCGGACGCCGCGCGGCCGGGTCGCGACGCCGCGCGCGTGGGCCCACCTCGGCCTGGCGGCGCCGCGCGGCCCGGAGGCGCTCTTCGACTGACGCGCCGACGGCGTTAGGAGGGGGCCCGGCGGTCGCCTAGACTGCCCCGCGGCGCCTACCACGAAGGACGTGACACCCCCATGGATCCAGTGAGTCTCCTCCTGCTGGTCGTCGTCTTCGGCGGCCTCATGTGGCTGATGGGCGCCCCGCAGCGGCGGATGCGCAAGGAGCAGGCCGCGATGCGCGAGCGCCTCGCCCCGGGCGCCGAGGTCATGACTCACGGCGGCCTGTACGGCACGGTGGTCGAGGTGGGCGACGACGTCGTCGTCCTCGAGACCGCGCCGGGGGTCACGATGCGCTGGGCGGCCCGCGCGATCGCGCGCGTCGTCGAGCCGCTGCCCGACGAGGACTCCGAGGCGGAGGACGCCGAGTACGACGCCGACGAGGAGTACGACGGCGAGTACGACGAGGAGTACGAGGGCGAGGACGCCGAGTACGACGAGGACGACGCGGAGGACGTGGGCGAGGACGCCGAGGGCGACGACGCCGGCGACGATGGCGACTGGTCCGACGTCGAGGTCCCCGACGACGCCTCCAGCCTCACGGAGCCGGACGACGACGAGACGACGGGCCGCTGACGCGGCCCTGCAGAGAGAAGACCGAAGGTGGCCACGACCCCCCGCCGCGAGCGCCCCGTGCGCGCGCTCGTCACGCTCGCGATCCTCATGGTCGGCCTCGTCGGCGCGCTCCTCGCGGGCGACCGGTGGTCCGACGCGAGCCTGACGCCGAAGCTCGCCCTCGACCTCGAGGGCGGCACCGAGATCATCCTCCAGCCGGTCGCCACAGGCGGCGAGGCCGTCACGAGCGACGCGATCAACCAGGCCATCGACGTCATCCGGCAGCGCGTCGACGCGTCGGGCGTCGCGGAGGCCGAGATCACGAGCCAGGGCGGCACCAACATCGTCGTCGCTCTGCCTGGCACCCCGACCGAGGAGACGCTCCGGCTCGTCCGCGAGTCCGCGCAGATGGTGTTCCGGCCGGTGCTGGCCGTCGCCGGGCCGCAGCCCGTCACCACGGGCGAGGACGACGCCACGGGCGAGGAGCCCGCCGACGACGGCGCCACCGTCGACCGTCCGGCCGACGACGCCGACGACGCGACGGGCGACACGGCCGACGACGCGACAGCCCCCGACGAGGACGCCGACGCCGCGACGGACGAGCCGTCGCCCGAGCCCTCCGGCGAGGCCGGGGAGCCGACGAACCCGAGCGACCTCGCCTGGCTCACGGACGACCTCGTCGCGGAGTTCGACGCGCTCGACTGCACCGACCCCGCCAACCTGCGCGGGGGCGCCGCGCTCGTCGGCGACCCCGACGTCGCGGTCGTGACCTGCGACGTGGACGGCACCGCGAAGTTCGCGCTCGGCCCGGTCGAGATCGAGGGCGACATGATCGACGGTGCCTCCTCGGGCCTGCGGGTGACGGCCCAGGGCGCCTACACGAACGAGTGGGTCGTCAACCTCGAGTTCGACTCCGAGGGCACCGCGGTGTTCGCGGACACGACCACCCGGCTGCTGAGCCTGGAGTCGCCGCGCGACCAGTTCGCCATCGTGCTCGACGGCCTGGTCATCTCGGCGCCGGCGGTGAACACCGTCATCCCGAACGGGCAGGCGGAGATCTCGGGCAGCTTCGACCAGAAGTCGGCCGCCACGCTCGCACGGCAGCTCAACTTCGGCTCCCTGCCGCTGACGTTCGAGGTGCGCAGCGAGGAGCAGATCTCCGCGACGCTCGGCACCGAGCAGCTCCAGCGCGGCCTGCTCGCGGGCCTCATCGGCCTGCTCCTCGTCGGCTTGTACTCCCTCGCGCAGTACCGCGCGCTGGGCTTCGTGACGATCGCGTCGCTCGTCGTCGCGGGCGCGCTGGCCTACCTCACGATCACGACGCTGTCCTGGGTGCAGGGGTACCGGCTGAGCCTGCCCGGCGTGGCCGGCCTCATCGTCGCGATCGGCATCACGGCGGACTCGTTCATCGTCTACTTCGAACGGATCAAGGACGAGCTGCGCGAGGGCCGCACGCTCGCGGCCGCCGTCGCCACGGGCTGGGCCCGCGCGCGGCGGACCATCCTCGCGTCCGACGCCGTGAGCCTCATCGCGGCGATCGTCCTGTACTTCCTCGCCGTCGGCGGCGTGCGCGGCTTCGCCTTCACGCTGGGCCTGACGACGGTCATCGACCTCATCGTGGTCTTCCTCTTCACGCACCCGCTGCTGCTGCTGCTCTCCAAGCGGCCGTTCTTCGCGGAGGGCCACCGGTTCTCCGGCCTCGACCCGACCCTGCTCGGCGCGCGGCGCCGGTACGTGGGCCGCGGCCGGGTCGCCGAGGCGGGCGAGCCAGCGGCGCGCGAGGCCCAGCCGGTCGGCGCCGGCGCGGCCGGGCGCACGACGATCGCCGAGCGGAAGGCCGCGGCGCGCCGCGGCGCCGTCGAGCAGCCCCTGGCCGAAGGGAAGGACGCCTGATGCCCGGCAGGATGGCCCAGTGGGGCAACGACCTCTACACGGGGCGGCGCTCGTACGACATCGTCGGCACCCGGCGGCGCTGGTTCGCCGTCGGCATCGGCGTCGTGCTCATCTCGACGGTGCTCCTGCTCACCGTCGGCCTCAACCTCGGCATCGCGTTCCGGGGCGGCTCGGAGTTCACGGTCCCCGGCGCGGGCACGACGGCGGAGCAGCCGGCCGTGGACGCCGTCGGGCAGATCGACGGCGCCGCCCCGCCGCGCGTGTCCGTCGTCGGCACGAACACGATCCGCGTGCAGACCTCGCAGCTGAGCGACGAGGAGACGACCCGTCTCGCGGGGCTGCTCGCCGACGCGTACGGCGTGGACGAGAGCGAGGTCGGCTCGTCGTTCATCGGGGCCACGTGGGGCGCCGACGTGACGAGCAAGGCGCTGCGCGGCCTCGTCACGTTCCTCGTGCTCGTCTCGCTCGTGCTCACCGTCTACTTCCGCGACTGGCGCATGGCCGTGGCGGGCATCGTCGCCCTGCTGCACGACGTCGCGATCACGGTGGGCGTGTACGCCGCCGTCGGGTGGGAGGTGACCC
>JAAZAC010000065.1 GCA_012514545.1 Actinomycetales bacterium
AGCAGGTCCCACGAGTTGAACCGCACGTAGCGGCCCAGGTAGATCCCGAACGAGACCAGCAGCAGCGTGAGCCCGGCCATGACCCACGAGTCGGGGGCGTCGAAGGGCGCGGCGGCGACACCGGTGCGCCGCTCGAGGTGCGCGGCGACGGTCTCGTCGGGCCGACGCTCGATCTCCTGCGCGAGGAACCCGATCTCGGCGTCGGGCGGGGAGAGCGTGACGGTGCCCGTCTCGGGCGCGAGTTCGCCCGCGAGGACGCGCAGCAGCGTGGACTTGCCGGCGCCGTTCGGCCCCACGAGCCCGACGACGTCCCCCGGCGCGACCACGAGGTCCACGCCGGCGAAGAGGAGGCGGTCGCCGTACGCGGCACTGACGCCCCTGGCCTGGAGGGTCGCGGTCACCCGGAGATTCTGCCGTGCCGGGGCGGGTGGGCCCCGAGTCCTTCTTGCGTGCCTCATTGCGTGACGAGGAGCACCACGGGCGCGACGACGACGAGGTAGAGGAACGCGAACAGCGCCGTGTGCATCACGCAGAAGGCGACGATGGTGCGCGCCCGCCCCGGCTCGCGGACGTGGCGGACGAGCTTGCGCACGAACGACGCCGGATGCAGCAGGTCCCACGAGTTGAACCGCACGTAGCGGCCCAGGTAGATCCCGAACGAGACCAGCAGCAGCGTGAGCCCGGCCATGACCCACGAGTCGGGGGCGTCGAAGGGCGCGGCGGCGTTCGGGCGCACGACGGCGACGTACATGAGCTGGGCGAGCACCACGTTCGTGAGCGCGTTGAGCACGCCGGAGACCGCGAGGGTGAGGACGAGGACGATGTCGTACCACAGCGGCACCGGGTCGTCCTCGCGGCGGTGGGAGAAGTTCAGCTCGGTGAGCAGGTAGGCGGCGTTGGGGAGCAGGAGCAGCCAGACCAGGCCACCGACGCCGACCACGGCGAACACCGTGCCGCGGCTGGGCGCCACGGTGACGACGACGAGGAGCGTCACGAAGGTCGCCACGAGCACGACGACCGGGGCGACCGACAGGGCGAGGTTCAGCACCATCGGCCGGTACAGGCGGGTGCGGAACACCCAGGCCCGCGCGAGCACGAGCACGAGCGCGTAGAGGTTGAGGAGCGCGAGCCCCAGCGGCACCAGGCCGATCGGCTCCAGCCCCAGCACGCCCGGCCCTAGGGGTCCAGCCGGCGGCGCAGCAGGCAGAACTCGTTGCCCTCCGGGTCCGCGAGCACGTGCCAGGACTCCTCGCCGGTCTGCCCGACGTCGGCCGGCCGGGCGCCCAGGGCGAGGAGCCGCTCGAGCTCGGCGTCCTGGTCGCGATCGGTCGGGTTGAGGTCGATGTGCAGGCGCAGCTTGCCGCGGCGCGGGTCGGTGCTCGGGTTGAAGAAGAGGGTGGGCTGCGGCCCGCCGAACCCTACGCCGGGCGGCCCGATCTCGACGGTGCCCTCGTCGCGGTCGATCACCTCGAAGCCGAGCACCTCGCACCAGAACTGCGCGAGCCGCTCCGGGTCCGCGCAGTCGATCACCAGCTGGCCGATCCGTGACGCCATGCGTCGAGACTACGGAGGCGGGCGGGCGCGGGGCACCCGAGATGCCCGCCGTCGGGCCGCCGGGCGTCGGCGCCAGGCGCCGGCGTCGGGGTCAGAGGGGGACGCCGGGCAGGCGCACGGCCTGCTCCACCCAGTCGCGCAGGAGCGCCTCGTCGAGGGCCTCGTGCTCGCGCACGTCGAGGTAGCGGACGCCCTCGTGCCTCGACGCCTTGGGCGGGACCGGGTGGAGCTCGGTGCCGCGGAAGAACTGCAGCTGCACGTACGCGGTGTAGCAGCGGAACGCGAGGAACCAGCCGTCGTCGTCGGGGGCGCCGTAGTAGGGCTGGTTCCAGCGCACCGCCTTGCGCACGCCCGGCACGCGGTCCGTGACGACGGCGTCGATGTGGCGGCCGACGCGGGCCTTCCAGCCCGGCATCGCGGCGATGTACGCCGCGACGGGGGCGTCGCCGTCGCCCTTGGGGATCTGCGGGTTGCCGCCGGCGAGCAGCCGGGGCCCGGTGTCCTCGCTCATCGGTCGAGGGTACGGAGCGGCGCGCGCGGGGGCACCCGGGGGCGAGGACGACGTCTTCGTCGCGCCGACGCCGGTCGCCGCGCTCGGGTGGCTGAACCGCGGCGTGGCGGCGGCGCGGACGGGTGGCGCGGCGGTCGCGACGACGGCGCTCGCGCTCGCGGCGCGGTGGACCCCGGTGACGCGGCTCCTCCTCGGGATGCGCGTGCGGCGCCGGGCGGGCGAGCCCGCTCAGAGCTCCCGCAGGTAGAGGAGCATCCGGTAGTCCTGGCCGGGCTCGACGTTCGTGAAGCCGTGGCGCTCGTAGAAGCGGCGGGTGTCGGTGTCGATCTCGTCCACGCCGATGTGCATCTCGCCGGCGCCGCGGGCGCGGACCTCCTCGACGGCGGCGGTGAGCAGGGCGGTGCCGAGGCCGTGGTCGCGCAGGCCGGGGCGGACGTAGAGCTCCTCGAGCTGGGCGAGCGGGCCGTCGTGGTACGGCGTGGGGCGCAGGGTGAGCAGGGCGAAGCCGGTGGGGTCGTCGGCGGGGCCGGTGAGGAGCGCGAGGACGTCGTCGCGCGCGAGGAGGGCGGCGAACCGGCGCTCGAGGTCCGCGCGCGGCGGGACCGGGGTGTCGAACTCGGTGTTGAAGTCGTGCAGCAGACGCGCGAGGACGGCGGCGTGCTCCGGCGTCGCGCGCGTGACCGTGGGGTCGGGGGGCGTGGGGTCGGTGGGAGTGGGGTCGCCGTGGGCGGGGTCCTCGCTCATGCCCGCAGGCTAGACGTCCCAGGTGTACGTGGCGCTCATGCCGGTACCGACCGCGCCCGGCGACCGGACTCATCGGGCCGCGTCGCGACGACGAGCCGCTCGGTCGCCCGCGTCATCGTCACGTAGCGGTCGACGGCGCGGGCCCGCGCGTCGGCCGGGTCGTCGTCGGCCGGGTCGGCGGGCTCGACGAGCACGACCAGGTCGAACTCGAGCCCCTTGACCTCCTCGGGCGCGAGCGAGCGCACGCGCTCCGTGCCCGGGAACGTCGGGTCGCCGACGACGCACGCCGTCCCCTCCGGGTGCTTCGCCGCCCACGCCTCCACGACCCGCCGGACCTCGGACGCCGGTACGCGCGCGACGGGGATCCCGCTCGACCGCACGGAGGTGGGCACGTTCGCGTCGGGCAGCACGGCGCGGATCACCGGCTCCGCCTCCGCCATCACCTCGACCGGTGTGCGGTAGTTCACCGTCAGCCCGCGGACCGCGACGTCCCGCACGCCGACCCGCGCGAGCCGCTCGGCCCACGACTCCGCGAAGGGGCGCCGCGCCTGCGCGCGGTCGCCGACCACCGTGAGGCTCCCCGACGGGCACCGCCCGAGCAGCATCCGCCACTGCGCGTCCGTGAGCTCCTGCGCCTCGTCCACCACGACGTGCGCGAACGGCCCGGCGAGCGGGTCGCGGCGCGGAGCCGCCTCCGCGGGCGCCTCGTCGAGGGCGGCGCGCAGGTCCTCCGCGCGCAGCATCGACATGACGAGCATCTCCGAGTCGTCCGACGCGATGAGGTCGTCGGCGACGTCCGCTCGCTGCGCCCGCTCGGCCTCCGCCGCCCGCTCCGCACGGCGCCGCCGCAGCCACGCCTCGGGGTCGCCGAGCCGGCGGCGCGCGGCGTCGAGGAGGGGCAGGTCGGCGTCGGTCCACGCGTCCGGCGTCGGCCGCTGGAGCCGGGCGACCTCCTCCGGGGTGAGCCACGGCGCGCACAGGCGCAGGTACGCGGGCACGGTCCACAGGTCGCCCACGAGGTCCGTCGGCTCGAGCGCGGGCCACGCCCGCCCGAGCGCCGCGCGCAGGTCGCGGCCGCCCGCCACCGCCCGGCGCACGGCGTCGGGCGGCACGTCGCCGGCCTCGTCGGCCAGGGCGTCCACGACGACGTCGAGCAGCGCCTGCCACACCGCCTCCCGCGCCTCGTTGTGCGGCGTGCCGGGGTCGACGGCGGCGTACGCCTCCGCCCACTCGGCCGGCCCCAGCGTGACGTCGGCCCACGGGGTCCCCACGACCACGGGCTCGCGCGGCGGCCGCTCGTAGAACGCCACGGCGGGCTCGATCGCGTCCACCATCCGCGCCGACGCCTTGAGGCGCGCCACCTCCGGGTCGGGCTCCGGCCGCGCGTCGGCGCCCTCCGGCACCAGGTCGCGCAGCGTGCACACGCGCACCCCCTCCTCGCCGAGGCCGGGCAGCACGTCCGCGACGTAGTCGAGGTAGGGCCGGTGCGGCCCGACGACGAGCACCCCGCCCCGCCGGGCCCCGACGCGCGGGTCCGCGTACTGCAGGTACGCGACCCGGTGCAGCGCCACCACCGTCTTGCCGGTGCCCGGCCCGCCGTCGACGACGAGCGCGCCGTCGGCGGGTGCCCGCACGATCGCGTCCTGGTCGGCCTGGAGGGTCGCGAGCACGTCCCGCATCCGCCCCGTGCGCGGGCCCGCGAGGCTCGCGAGGAACGCCGAGTCGGCGTCGGGGGCGAGGGCGGCCGGGTCGGCGGCGTCGTCGGCGAGCACCTCGTCCCAGTAGTCGACGACGTACCCGTCCGCCCAGCGGTAGCGGCGGCGGCTCGCCAGGCCGGCCGGGCGGGCGCGGGTCGCGGCGAAGAACGGCTCGGCGGTGGGCGAGCGCCAGTCGACGAGGAGGCGCCGCCCGTCCGCGTCGGTCAGCCCGACCCGGCCCACGTACACCGGCGGGCCGCCGTCGGCGGGCACCATCCGGCCGAGGCACGCGTCGAGCCCGAACCGCTCGAGCACGCGCAGCCGGGCGGTGAGGCGGTGCACCTCTTGGTCCCGGTCGAGGGCCGCCTGCCCCGCGCGGACGGCCGTGCGCCGCGCCTCGTCGAGGCGGGCGGCCAGGTCGGCGACGGCGTGCGCGACGGCGTCGGCGACGGCGGCGAAGTGCCGCTCGTCGTCGGCCACGAGCGCGGGGTCGGCCTTGCGGGCGAGGTTGGTCGGCAGGCGGAACACGCCGCCGACGGCGGAGGAGGGGTGGGGCACGCGGTCGCCTTCCGAGGTGTCCGGGCAGGTCAGGCCGGTGATTCTCCGCCGGGCAGGGGGCCTTGCCGCAAGGGAGGGG
>JAAZAC010000066.1 GCA_012514545.1 Actinomycetales bacterium
AGGATTTGAACCTGCGACCCC
Organism: Actinomycetales bacterium; assembly: GCA_012514545.1. Classification (GTDB taxonomy): domain Bacteria; phylum Actinomycetota; class Actinomycetes; order Actinomycetales; family Cellulomonadaceae; genus Actinotalea. Next base: position 22 of record JAAZAC010000066.1, read on the forward strand.
TTGACCCCCAGTCAAGTGCGCTACCAAGCTGCGCCACATCCCGATGGCCCCCGCGGGAGCCGCCCCCGATGCTACCCCAGGGGTTCCCCGCGGGCCGAACCGCGTCTCCGCGCGTCGGACGCCCCCGCCGCCGGGGTGCCGGCCCGCTCGCCGACGCCGCGCGCCTCGATCTGCTGCAGCTCCGCGCTGACGAGCCCGAGCACGACCAGCTCCGCGAGCAGCCCCGTCACCGCCGACCACTCCCGGATCCGGAAGACGAACACCTGCACGACGAGCAGGCTCACCAGCAGGGCCCACCGCAGGCGCAGGTAGCCCGCCCGCCGATCCCGACGCACGACGGCGAGCCCCCAGGCCGCGAGCCCGGTCGCCGTCGTCGCGCTCACCAGGAGGCCGACGACGATCCAGCCCGGCACGTCGGCGCCGCCCACCCACGCGGCCAGCCCCGTGCCGACGCTGGCCGCCAGGCCGAGCACGAGGAGCACGACGACGAGCCACGGCGCCCACCGCGCCGCCACCACGCGGCGCGTCACGCGGACCACGGCCGCGCCCACGGCCGCCACCGGGTTCGGCAGCTCGTCCGGGTCGTCCGCGACGGCGCCGAGGAGCGCCCGCACCTCGGCGGCGCCGCGCACGTCGCCCGCGCGGTCGACGAGCTCCAGCGCCTCGGCGCGCGCCCGCGGCGTGAAGCCGCCGGCGATCCCGGCGACCGCGTGGTCCGCAGCCCCGGCCAGGTACTCCCGCGGGTCGTGCGGGCGCCGCCCGTGCAGCGCCTCCGCCACCACGACGAGGGCGACGACCACCGCGTAGACGAGCGCTGCCGTCGGCTCGTAGAAGTAGTCGTTGTCCGCCGTGACGAACTTGCCGATCTCGTCGACGAACAGCCCGAACCCCACCCCGCCGAGCAGGGCGCCCACGGGCCGCGCGACCGGCCCCGCGAACGACAGCAGCACCACGAACCCCGCGGCCATCCCGAGCCCGCCCCACAGCACGTGCGCGACGTGCAGCCCTCCCCCGCCGATCTGCGGGTACCCGGCGGCGGCGAGGAAGGCGCGCGTGAGCAGCACGGTCACCACCGCGGCGACGACGAACCCCGCGAGGTGCGACGACGCCGCCGGGTCGCGGGGCAGCCCCAGCCGGAGCAGCCGGCTCACCGCTTGCGCTTCTCCCGCACGCGCACGGAGATGTGGATCGGCGAGCCCTCGAAGCCGAAGGTCTCGCGCAGCCGGCGCTCGATGAACCGCCGGTACCCGGCCTCGAGGAACCCCGTCGCGAAGACGACGAACCGCGGCGGGCGCGTGTCCGCCTGCGTGGCGAAGAGGATCCGCGGCTGCTTGCCCCCGCGCACCGGGTGCGGGTGCGCGGCGACGAGCTCGCCGAGGAACGCGTTGAGCCGCCCCGTGGGCACCCGCGTGTCCCACGACTCGAGCGCGGTCTCCAGCGCCCTCACCAGCCGGTTCGTGTGCCAGCCCGTCTTCGCGGAGATGTTCACGCGCGGCGCCCACTGCACCTGGACGAGGTCGCGCTCGATCTCCCGCTCGAGGTAGCGCCGCCGGTCCTCGTCCATGAGGTCCCACTTGTTGTAGGCGATGACGAGCGCGCGGCCCGCGTCCACCACCTGCGAGATCACCCGCGTGTCCTGCTCCGTGAGCGTGGCGCTCGCGTCCACGAGCACGACGGCGACCTCCGCCTTCTCGATCGCGGCCTGCGTGCGCAGCGAGGCGTAGAAGTCCGCGCCGGACGTCTGGTGCACGCGGCGCCGGATGCCCGCGGTGTCGACGAACCACCACGGCCGCCCGCCCAGCTCCACGAGCTCGTCGACCGGGTCGCGCGTGGTGCCGGCGACGTCGTCGACGACGACGCGCGGCGCGCCGGCCAGCGTGTTGAGCAGGCTCGACTTGCCGACGTTGGGCCGCCCGACGAGTGCCACGCGCCGCGGCCCGCCCGCGGCGAGGTCCTTCCCGTAGGCGGACACCTCGGGTAGTTCCGCGAGCACCGCGTCGAGCAGGTCGCCGGTCCCGCGCCCGTGCAGCGCCGAGATCGGGTGCGGCTCCCCCAGCCCGAGGTTCCACAGCGCGGCCGCGTCGGCCTCGAGCTGGGGCCCGTCGACCTTGTTCGCCGCGAGCACGACGGGCTTGCCCGCCTTGCGCAGGAGGCGGACCACCCGCTCGTCGGTCGCCGTCGCGCCGACCGTCGCGTCGACGACGAGGACCACGACGTCGGCCAGGTCGATCGCGAGCTCGGCCTGCTCGGCGACCCGGGCGTCGAGGCCCGCGACGTCGACCTCCCAGCCGCCCGTGTCCACGAGCGTGAACGGCCGGCCGGCCCACTCCGCGGGGTACGTCACGCGGTCCCGCGTGACGCCGGGGGTGTCGAGCACGACCGCCTCGCGGCGGCCGAGGATCCGGTTGACGAGCGTGGACTTGCCGACGTTCGGGCGCCCGACGACGGCCACCACGGGCGCGGGGCCCGCCTGCCCGGCGCCCTCGTCGCCGGCCGCGCCGCCCTCGAGGAGCGCGAGGTCCTCCTCCGCCAGGTCGTACTGGGCCAGCCCGGCCCGGAGCGCGTCCTCCCGGGCGCGCTCCTCGGCCGTCTCCGGCACGTCGAGGCCGGGCACGCCGGTCGGGGCGTTCTCCTCGGCGGGGCGCGCGTCGTCCGTCATGGGGCCATCCTCGCGTGCCGCGGGCGTCACGGACGAACCGGCGGCTCGGACGGCGCACCGGCGGCGTCGGCGCCGTCCGCGTCGTCGGCGTCGGTCCCGTCCCGCCCGCCGGAACCGGACGCGCCCAGGCCCTCGGGACCGTCCGTCGGCAGCCCGAGGCCCGTCCGCTCGGCGACGGTGCGCACGTGGTCGGCCAGCGCGGCGCGCAGCCGCTCCTGCGCCGCCGCGACGGCCTCGCGGCGCGGCAGCCCCTCGAGCCCCTCGAGCGTCACGGGCTCGCCGAACTCCACGTGCAGGCGCCGGCGGAAGCCCGGGATGCGCCCGACGCCCTCGCCCGTGCGCCTCGTGCCGAGCATGGCCACGGGCACCACCGGCGCCCCGGAGTGCACGGCGAGCCACGCGACGCCGGCCCGCGCCGTCGACCCGTCCCCGCGGCCCCGGTAGCCCTCCGGGAAGATCCCGACGACGCGGCCCCGCTGCAGCAGCGCGAGGGCCACGGCCAGGGCGGGCCGCCCGTTGCGGCGGTCGACGGGGATCTGGCCCGTGAGGCGGAAGAGGAAGCCGATGGGCGACCGGAACAGCTCGACCTTGACGAGGATGTGCGTGCCGCGGGGCGTGCAGCCGATCATCAGCGGCCCGTCGGCGAGCCCGAGGTGGTTCGCCGCCACGATGACCGGACCGGTCTTCGGCACGTTCTCGGCCCCGACGATGCGGGTGTTCCAGAACCCGAGCGCGATCGCGCGGCCGACCCAGCGCCCCCAGCCCGGCCCGACCGGCCGCGGGATCCGTGGCGCGCTCATCGCACCTCCTCCAGCCCGGTCGCCTCGGCGACGAGCGCGAGGACGGCCTCGACGGTCTCCTCGAAGGTCAGCGCGCTGGAGTCCACCGTGACGACGCCGTCCGCGGCCTTCCGGAACTCCACGACGGTGCTGTCCCGCGCGTCCCGCCCGACGACGTGCGCCCGGGTCGCGGCGAGCGACGCGGCGTCGGCGGTCCCGTGCACCTCGAGCGCGCGCCGCGCGAGCCGCGCCTCCTCGCTGGCGGTGAGCAGCACCCGCACGTCGGCGTCGGGCGCGACGACCGTCGTGATGTCGCGCCCCTCGGCGACGACGCCGCGGCCGCCGCTGGTCCCGTCGGTCCGCTCGGCCTCGATGAGCGCGCGCTGCCGCGCGCCGAGCTCGGCCCGCACGTCGAGGTTCGTGGACAGCGCGCTGACCGCGCCGGAGATCTCCGGCGTCCGGATGGCGGCCGCGACGTCCACGTCCCCCACGTGCACCCCGGGGGCCTCGGGGTCCATGCCCATGCGCAGGTCCATGCCCCGCACGGCCGCCGCCACCGCGGCGCGGTCGGCGAGGTCGAGCCCGCGGTCCAGGCACCACCACGTCGCGGCCCGGTACATCGCGCCCGTGTCGAGGTAGGCGAGGCCGAGCCGGGCGGCCACCCGCCGGCACACGCTCGACTTGCCCGAGCCCGACGGCCCGTCCACCGCGACGACGACGCCGGTCATCCGGCCACCCGCCAGCCGCGCGACGTCAGCTCGGCCTCGAGGGTCTCGCCGAGCCCGGGCAGCACGGAGATCGCCGCCAGGCCGACGGGCTGGGTCGGGGCGTGGTCGAGGCTGAGCTCCTCGAGGTTGATCCCGGCGTTGCCCATGTCCGTGAGCAGCCGGGCCAGCTCGCCGGGCCGGTCCGGCACGAGCACCGTGACGACGTCGTACACGCGCCGCGCGCCGCCGTGCTTGCCGGGGATCCGGGCCACGCCGGCGTTGCCCGCCGCGATCGTGGCCGCGAGCGTGCCGAGGGCGCCGTCGGGCACCGCCTGGTGGGTGCCGGCGCTGCCGGCCTCCTCGAGCGCGTCGACGACCGCGCCGAGGTCGCGCGCGAGCTCGCGCAGCACCGGCAGCACGGCGGGCGCGTTCGCCGCGAGGATCGAGGTCCACAGCGCCGGGTCGCCCGCGGCGATCCGGGTGACGTCCCGCAGCCCCTGGCCCGCGAGGTCGAGGGCCGCCGGGTCCGCGTCGCGCAGGCGCGCCGCGACCAGCGACGCCGCCACCTGCGGCACGTGCGAGACGAGCGCCACGGCCGCGTCGTGCGCGTCGGCGCCGAGCGTCAGCGGGGTCGCGCCGAGGTCCGTGGCGAGGTTGCGCACGGCGAGGACGGCGTCGGGCGCGGACTCCGGGGTGCCGACCACCACCCACGGGCGGCCGACGAAGAGGTCCGGGCGGGCCGCCGTCGGGCCCGAGCGCTCCGAGCCGGCCATCGGGTGCGAGCCCACGTACCGGGCCAGGTCCGCGCCGTGCTCCCGCAGCGCGTGCAGGACGGCGCCCTTGACGCTGGCCACGTCCGTCACCACGGCCTCGGGGTGGGCCGTGAGCTCCGCCGCGACGACGTCGCCCGTGACGTCCGGGGGCGCCGCGACGACGACGAGGGCCGGCGGCGCGTCGTCGGGCTCGGCCAGCCGCCCCGCACCCAGGTCCCGCGCGAGCAGCACGGTCACGCGCGACGGGTCCTCCAGCACGACGTCGATCCCGAGCCCGCGCAGCGCCAGCCCCACGCTCGCGCCGAGCAGCCCCGTGCCGACGACGCGCACCGGCCCCCGCGTCGCGGCCGGGCCGGGCGCGACGAGCGGGCCGGCGGTGCCGGCGGGCGGCGTCGTCACTGGGCGAGGTCCCGTCGCAGCACCGTCGCGCCGTGCAGGTACACGTGCTGGACGTCCCGGCGCGGCACGTCGAGCTCGGCGTGCGCCATGAGCCGCACGACGCGCGGCAGGGCGCCCGGCACGTCGATCTCCACGGCGCACATGAGCGGCACGTCGCCCAGCCCCATCTCGCGCGCCGCGGTCGCCGGGAAGTCGCTGCGCAGGTCGGGCGTGCACGTGAAGATCACCGAGATCAGCGCGCCCGCGTCGATCCGGTTGGCGTCGAGCACCGCCTGCACCAGCTCGGCCGTGCGCGCGAACAGGTGCTCGCGCTCGTCCCGGTCGAGCTGCGTGGCGCCCCGGATCGCCCTGACCGTCATCGCCCGTCCCTCCCGACGACGCGGGGCGCGCCGTCCGCGCGGAAGGCTACCCGCCCCGCCGCGGTCACAGCCCCACCTCGGCCATGAGGGCGCCGAGCTCCTTGCGCGTGAGCTCCCGCATCGTGCCGGGCCGGAGCGAGCCCAGCCGGATCGGGCCGACCTGCGTGCGCACGAGGCGCTCCACGGGGTGCCCGACCTCGTCCATGAGCCGCCGCACGATCCGGTTGCGGCCCTCGTGCAGCACGATCTCCACGAGGCTCTGCCGTCCCGTGGTGTCGATCACCCGGAACGCGTCGACCTCCACCGGCCCGTCCTCGAGCGTCACCCCCGCGCGCAGCCGGACGCCGACGGCGGGGCGCACCCGCCCCCGGACCGTCGCCAGGTACGTCTTGCGCACGCCGTGCGACGGGTGGGCCAGGCGGTTGGCGAGCTCGCCGTCGTTGGTCAGGAGCAGCAGGCCTTCGGTCTCCGCGTCGAGCCGGCCGACGTGGAACAGCCGCTCCGGGCGGTCGGCGACGTACTGGGCGAGGGACGGGCGGCCCCGCTCGTCGCTCATCGTCGACACGACGCCCGCCGGCTTGTTGAAGGCGAACGTGACGAGGCTGGTGTCGAGCTGGACCCGCTGGCCGTCCACGTGCACGACGGCGCGCCGCGGGTCCACGCGGACGCCCAGCTCGCGCACGACGACGCCGTCGACGGTCACGCGCCCGGCGGCGATGAGCTCCTCGCAGGCCCGCCGCGAGCCGACGCCCGCGCCGGCGAGCAGCTTCTGCAGGCGCACGCCCTCGGGGTCGTGGACGTCCCGGGGCTCCTCGCGCGGCCGGTCCGGCGGCGGGCCGGCGTGCCGACCCGTCATCGCGCTCCCTCGGCCTCGTCCACGTCCTCGAGCGCGTCGAGATCGGGCAGGTACGGCGCGAGCGGCGGCAGCTCGTCGAGGCTCGTCATGCCCATGCGCTCGAGGAAGTACGGCGTCGTCCCGTAGAGCACCGCGCCCGACGGCTCCGTGCCCACCTCGGTGACCAGCCCGCGGCTGACCAGCGTGCGGACCACCGACTCGACGTTGACGCCGCGCACGGCCGACACCTGGCCGCGCGTGACGGGCTGCCGGTAGGCGATGACCGCGAGCGTCTCGAGCGCCGCCTGGGTGAGTCGTGCGGCCTGGCCGTCGAGCACGAACCGCCCCACGACGTCGGCGTACGCGGGCGCGGAGTAGACCCGCCAGCCGCCGCCCGCCTCCCGCAGCTCGAAGCCGCGCGGCCGGCCGCCGTCCTCGCCGCGGTACTCGGCCGCGAGCCGGTGCAGCAGCGCCTCCACCTCCGCGGTGGGCAGGCCGAGGACCGTCGCGAGCTGCACGGCCGGCACCGGCTCGTCGGCCACCATGAGGACCGCCTCGAGCGCCGCCGCCGCGCCGCCCGGCAGGTCGGCCACGTCGAACGCCAGCTCGTCCACCGCCGCCGCCTCGGCCGGGCCGTGGCCCGTCGCTCCCTCCGGTGCGCTCACCGCTCGCCTCCCTCCGGCGCCGGCGCGTCCGCCGGCTCCGCGTCGTAGTCGTCCTCCACGGTGACCTCCGCGTCGCCGCCCGTCCAGCGGATCGTCAGCTCCCCGAGCGGGGTCACCTGGTCGAAGGCCACCGCACCCTCGCGGTACAGCTCGAGCAGGGCCAGGAACCGCGCCACGACGACGGTCGGCGACCCGGCGTCGTGCACGAGGGCCCGGAACGTGCCCGAGCCGGACCGGCGCAGCCGGTCCGCCACGAGCGCCGCCTGCTCCCGCACGCTCACGGTCGGGGTGTAGAGGTGGCTGGTGTCCACGGTCGGCGCGGGGCGCGGCCGCAGTGCGTGGGCCGCGAGCACCGCGAGCTCCCCCGGGCCGATCTCCAGCACGAGCTCGGGCAGCAGCGCGGCCAGGTGCGGCTCCAGCGCGACGGCCCGCGGCACGCTGCGCGCCTGCTGGGCGAGCCGTGCGCCGATCGTCGCGGCGACCTCCTTGAACGCCCGGTACTGCAGCAGCCGCGCGAAGAGCAGGTCGCGGGCCTCGAGGAGCTCGAGGTCCTCGACGTCCTCGTCCGTGGCGGGCAGCAGCCGCGCGGCCTTGAGGTCCAGCAGCGTCGCCGCCACGACGAGGAACTCGCTGAGCCGCCCGAGGTCCCACGGCTCGGCGCGCGCCTCGGCCTCGCGCACGGCCGCGACGAACTCGTCGGTCACCTGCGCGAGCGCGACCTCGGTGACGTCCAGCCGGTGCCGGGTGATGAGCGAGAGCAGCAGGTCGAACGGGCCGGAGAAGTTCTCGAGGTGGACCTCGAACGCGCCCGCCCCCGACGCGGCCGCCCGCTGCCCGGCGGCAGCCTCAGGCGGCATCGCCGCGGGCGACGAGCTCGCGGGCGAGCTGCCGGTACGCCTCGGCCCCCGGGTGCGCCGGCGCGTACGTCGTGATCGGCTCCGCCGCGACCGACGAGTCCGGGAACTTCACGGTGCGCCCGATCACCGTGTGCAGCAGCTGGTCGCCGAACGCCTCGCGGACGCGCGCGAGCACCTCCTTCGAGTGCAGCGTGCGCGGGTCGTGCATGGTGCCGAGGATGCCGTCGATCTGCAGGCGCGGGTTGAGCCGGTCGCGGACCTTCTCGACGGTCTCGATGAGCAGGGCCACCCCGCGCAGCGCGAAGAACTCGCACTCGAGCGGGATGAGCACGCCGTGGGCCGCCGTCAGCGCGTTGACCGTCAGCAGGCCGAGGGACGGCTGGCAGTCGATGAGGATGACGTCGTAGTCCGCCTCGGCCGGTCGCAGCGCGCGGGCGAGCACCGACTCGCGGGCGACCTCGCCGACCAGCTGCACCTCCGCCGCCGACAGGTCGATGTTGGCGGGCAGCACGTCCAGGCCCGGCACCGCCGTCGGGCGCACGACGTCGCGCACGGAGACCCCGCGCTCCATGAGGAGCGTGTAGACGGTCTTGTCGAGCTCGTGCGGGTTGACGCCCAGGCCCACCGACGCGGCGCCCTGCGGGTCGAAGTCCACGATGAGCACCCGCCGGCCGTACTCCGCCAGCGCGGCGCCGAGGTTGATCGTGGTCGTCGTCTTCCCGACGCCGCCCTTCTGGTTGCACAGCGCGATGATCCGGGCGGGGCCGTGCGAGGCGAGTGGGGCGGGCTCCGGGAAGTCCGGCAGCGGCCGACCGGCGGGATCCATGGCGCTGTCGACGTCGTCCGGGCTGCTCACGCCGAGAGGCTATCGCAGCGACCCGCGCCGGACGCGGGCTCCACGCGGGGTCGCCCCGATGTCGCCGGCCCGGTCGCGGTG
>JAAZAC010000067.1 GCA_012514545.1 Actinomycetales bacterium
AGCGCCGCGGCCTCATGGAGCGCAAGGGCTTCCCGGAGTCCTACGACCGCCGGGCGCTGCTGCGCTTCCTCGCCGCGATCAAGGCCGGTCGCCCCGAGGTCCGCGCGCCGGTGTACTCGCACCTGACGTACGACATCGTCCCGGGCGAGCACGTCGTCGTGCGCCAGCCCGACGTGCTCATCGTCGAGGGCCTCAACGTGCTGCAGCCCGCGCGGCCGACGGCGGCCGGCGGCTCGAGCCTCGCGGTGAGCGACTTCTTCGACTTCTCGATCTACGTCGACGCGCGGACGGCCGACATCCGGCAGTGGTACGTCGAGCGCTTCCTGTCCCTGCGCGAGACGGCGTTCGCCCAGCCCGAGTCGTACTTCCACCGGTTCGCCTCGCTGAGCGACAAGGAGGCGGTGGCGACCGCCGAGCAGATCTGGGACAGGATCAACGCGCCCAACCTCGAGCAGAACATCCTGCCGACGCGCGGCCGCGCCACGCTCGTGCTCCGCAAGGGGCCGGACCACGCGGTCGAGCGCGTCCGGCTGCGCAAGCTCTGAGCGCCGCCCGTCAGGCCGGCTCGGTGCCGGCGACCGCGGGCTCGGTCTCGGCGTCGTCGGACTCGGCGTCGTCGGACTCGGCGTCGTCGGACTCGGCGTCGCGGGAGTCGGCGTCGTCGGTCACGACGCCGTCGCGTCGCCCCCGGCGCCGCCGCCACCACTTGAGCACGGTGTCGACGACCAGGCCGATGATGAGGCCGCCCACGACGCCCACCGCCATCGCCAGGAGGGGGTGCTGCTCGCCGAGGAGCTGGCCCGCGCCGATGCCGAGGAGCACCGAGTAGATGGACCAGCTGATCGCCGCGACCACGGCGAGCGCGCTGAACCGGAACCGCGGGTAGCGGACCGCCCCGGCCGTCATGTTCACGGCCACCCGGCCCACCGGCACGTAGCGCGCGGCGATGATGAAGGACGCACCGCGCTCGTCGAGCGCCCGCTCCGCCCAGTGCAGCGCCGCCTGGGCGCGCGGCCCCTGCATGAACCTCAGCCGGCGGATGGGGATGTGCCGCCCGATCGAGTACGCGATCTGGTCGCCCGAGAACGCGCCCGCCGCCGCCACCGCGCCGAGGATCCAGAAGTCCGGGCTGTCGGTCGCCACGAACAGCGCCGCGAGCGCGATGATGACCGACTCGCTCGGGATGGGCGGGAAGAACCCGTCGATCGTCGCGAAGGCGTAGACGGCGAGGAACACCCAGGGCGTGCCGGCCAGGCCCTCCGCCCACAGGGCGATGGAGTCGAGGAGCTCGCTCACGTGCCCTCCCGGGCGGCCGGCGTCGTCGAACGGTGCCCACGGTAGGACACGGCGCGGCCCGGCGGCATGGGGGGTCGCCCGGAGCCGGACCCCGACGTCACCCGGAGACGTCCACGCGCCGGCCCGAGGTCGGCGCCCCCGGGAGGTCGAAGCCGAGCACCGTGGCGGCGCGCTCGGGCGTCGGGTCGTACACCCACGCGGCCGCGAACCGGTCCGAGGCGAGCGAGCGCATCTCGGCCACGTCGACGTAGAGCCGCCCGGCGAGGTGGTCCGTCTCGTGCTGCACGATCCGCGCGGGCCAGCCCGTGAGGACCTCGTCGATCGCGGCCCCGCGCTCGTCGCTGCCGGTGAGCCGCACCGTGCGCCAGCGGGCGGTCACGGCCTGCCAGCCGACGACGGACAGGCAGCCCTCGTAGAACGCGACCCGCTCGTCCCCGACGGGCTCGTACGCCGGGTTGACGAGCACCCGGAACGGCACGGGTGGGCGCTCGCGCACGCGGGCGGTCTCCTCGTCGGGCGGGCCGGGGTCCTCGACGACGGCGATGGCCACGCCGAGCCCGATCTGCGGGGCCGCGAGCCCGACGCCGGGGGCCTCGCGCATCGTGGTGCGCATCCCGGCGATCAGGGCGGCGAACGCGTCGTCGCCCAGCTCGCCGTCGTACCGGGCGGCGGTCGCGCGCAGCACGGGGTGACCGGCCTGGACGATGGGCCACGGCGCGGGCCGCGCCAGGAGCCGCTCGACCTCCTCGGCGAGGGCCGTCACAGGGCCAGCCGCTCCTTGACGACCGCGGCGAGCTCGTTCGCCACCTGCTCCGCGACGGCCTGCTCGCGGGCCTCGACCATGACCCGCACGACCGGCTCGGTGCCGGACGGACGCAGCAGCACGCGGCCGTCCTGGCCGAGCCGCGCCTCGGCGGCGGCCACGGCGTCGCGCACCCCGGGGTCGTCCTGGGCGCGCGCCCGGTCGACCCCACCGACGTTGACGAGCACCTGCGGCAGGCGCGGGATGGACGCGGCGAGGTCGGCGAGGCTCGCGCCGGTCTCCGCGACGCGGGCGGCGAGCTGCAGCGCCGTGAGGACGCCGTCGCCCGTCGTGGCGTGCCGGGCGATGACGAGGTGCCCGGACTGCTCGCCGCCGAGGTCGTAGCCGCCGCTGCGCATCGCCTCGAGGACGTAGCGGTCGCCGACGGCGGTCTGCACGGTGGTGATGCCGACCTCCGCCATCGCGAGCGTGAGGCCGAGGTTGCTCATGACCGTGGTGACGAGCGTGTCGTGGGCGAGCCGGCCGCGCTCCCGCAGCGCGACGGCGAGGATGCCCATGATCTGGTCGCCGTCGACGAGCGCGCCCGTGTGGTCCACGGCGAGGCAGCGGTCGGCGTCGCCGTCGAACGCCACGCCGAGGTCCGCGCCCGAGGCGACCACGGCCGCGCGGAGCGGCTCCATGTACGTGCTGCCGCACTTCTCGTTGATGTTGCGGCCGTCGGGCGAGGCGTTGATGACGACGACGTCGGCGCCCGCCGCCCGCAGCGTCGCGGGCCCGGCCTCGCTCGCCGCGCCGTTCGCGCAGTCGACGGCGATGCGCAGGCCGGACAGGCCATTCTCGGCGACCGACTCGGGCAGGGTGTCGACGAGGTGGCTGATGTACAGCTCCTCGGTGATGCCGGGCTCGACGTTGATGCGGCCGACGTCGGCGCCGATCGGGCGGTCCCACGGCTCGCCCATGCGCTGCTCGATGGCGTCCTCGACGTCGTCGGGCAGCTTGTGCCCGCCGCGGGCGAAGAACTTGATCCCGTTGTCCGGCATCGGGTTGTGCGACGCCGAGAGCATGACCCCGAGGTCCACGCCCAGGGCCGCGGTGAGGTAGGCGACGCCCGGCGTCGGCAGCACGCCGACGTCGACGACGTCCACGCCCGCGCTGGCGAGGCCGGCGACGACGGCGGCGGCGAGGAACTCACCGGACGCCCGCGGGTCGCGCCCGACGACGGCGCGCGGCCGGTGCCCCTCGAACGCCCCGGAGGCCGCGAGCACGTGGGCGGCGGCGACGGACACGTCGAGCGCCAGCTCCGCGGTCACCTCCCGGTTGGCCACGCCACGCACGCCGTCGGTGCCGAACAACCGCCCCATCCGGAACCTCCTCGTCCAGCCCGACTGTGCCACGGGTCGGGCACCCACGTCGTCCTCCGGGCGGGGGGCCCGGGAAGGCCGACGGCCCCGACGTTCCCGTCGGGGCCGTGGCGCGCCCGGATCAGCGCTTGGAGTACTGCGGCGCCTTGCGCGCCTTCTTCAGGCCGGCCTTCTTGCGCTCGACGACGCGGGCGTCGCGCGTGAGGTAGCCGGCCTTCTTCAGCGCCGGACGGTTGTGCTCGGCGTCGATGGCGTTGAGCGCGCGGGCGATGCCCAGGCGCAGCGCGCCGGCCTGGCCGGAGACGCCGCCGCCGGTGATGCGCGCGATGACGTCGAAGCGGCCCTCGACGTCGACGAGCTTGAGGGGCGAGCCGACGAGCTGCTGGTGCACCTTGTTCGGGAAGTAGTCCTCGAGGGTGCGGCCGTTGATCCGCCACTGGCCGGTGCCGGGAACGAGGCGCACCCGCGCCACCGCCTCCTTGCGGCGCCCGAGCGCCTGCCCGGGAGCCGTGAGGCTCTGGCCCCGCCCGCCGGGCGTCGGGGTCTCGGAGGTGTAGCTGCTGGGCGTCTCGCCCTCGTACTCGGTGTCGACCGTGGTCTCGGCCACTGCGGTGTCCTCGCGTCCTGTGGTGGTCAGGGCCCTTACTGGGCGACCTGGGTGATGTCGAAGGGCTGGGGCTTCTGCGCCGCGTGCGGGTGCTCCGGGCCGGCGTAGACCTTGAGCTTGCGCAGCTGCGCGCGGCCGAGCGACGTCTTCGGCAGCATCCCGCGCACGGCCTTCTCGATGACGCGCTCGGGGCGCTTGGCGAGCAGGTCGCCGTAGGGCACGGCGCGGAGGCCGCCCGGGTAGCCGGAGTGCCGGTACGCGAGCTTGCCGTCGCGCTTGTTGCCGGTGAGCGCGACCTTGTCGGCGTTCACGACGATGACGAAGTCGCCCGTGTCGACGTGCGGGGCGTACGTCGCCTTGTGCTTGCCACGCAGGAGGGTGGCCGCCTGCGTGGCGAGCCGGCCCAGCACGACGTCGGTGGCGTCGATCACGTGCCAGGTCCGCTCGACGTCGCCGGGCTTCGGGGTGTACGTGCGCACGGTCGTAGCCTCTGTCTCGCGTTGCTGATGGGTCCCGGCTCCCCCGGCTCGGGGGTCGGGCGTGTCGTGCGGCGGTCCACAGCGCCGGTCCGGAGCGGGCCGGACCCGCTTCCACGGGCGCGCCGAAGTCGCACGACGACATGCCAGGGTACCTGTGCCCGGCACAGGGGGTCAAAACGCTGGCGGGCGCAGGTGGGCGCGTGCGGCGCGGGTCACCCGGGCCGTCAGGTCGACGAGGACGGGCGCGTCGATCGCCCAGTGCTGCCAGTACAGCGGGACGTCGAGCCCGGCGTCGTCGAGGGCGACGAGCGCGCCCTCCGCGAGGGGCTCCGCCGCGGCCGGCTCGGGGACCATCCCCCAGCCCAGGCCCGCCCGGACGAGCTCCACGAACGCCGACGACGAGGGCACGTAGTGCACGGGCGGCGCCGGCGTCCGGCCGAGGACGCGGCGGGCGAACCGCTCCTGCAGCGCGTCCTTGCGGTTGAACGTGAGGGTGGGCGCCTCGCGCAGCCCCGCCAGGCCGTCGGCGAACCACCGGGCGTGGAAGTCGGGGGCGGCGACGGCGACGTAGCGCATGGCGCCGAGGGGCCGCACCCGGCAGCCCTGGACGGCCCGCGCGTCGGCCGTGACGGCCGCCATGACGACGCCGTCGCGCAGCATCCGGGCGGAGTGGTCCTGGTCCTCGCGGTGCAGCTCGACGAGGACGTGCTCGGGGAGGCCGACGAGGGCCTCCGGGAACCAGGTGGACAGCGAGTCGGCGTTGACGGCGACCGGCACCCGCTCCGGCGCCCCCGCGCCCGTGAGCGCGCGCACCGCCTCCGCCTGGAGGGTCCGGATCTGGCCGGCGAGGCGGACGAGGGCGGCGCCCGCCGGCGTCGGGCGGCAGGGGCGGCTGCGCAGGACGAGGACCTGGCCGGCGCGCTGCTCGAGGGCCTTGATGCGCTGGCTCACCGCCGACGGCGTGACGTGCAGCCGGCGGGCGGCCGCCTCGAAGCTGCCCTCGTCCACGACGGCGGCGAGCGCCTCGAGCCGGCCGGGGTCGAGCGTGGTCACGTGACCCAGGCTACCTGAGCCTGGCTCATGGTCGTGAAGGAAGATGAACTGGCCTTCACCGCGCCGCCGGCCCTAGCCTCGCCGCGTGACCCCCGCGCTCCAGGGCTTCCTCACCTGCCTCGGCCTCATCGTGGCCATCGGCGCGCAGAACGCCTTCGTGCTGCGCCAGGGGGTGCGGCGCGAGCACGTCGGGCTCGTGGTGGCCCTGTGCGCGGCCGCCGACGCCGTGCTCATCAGCGCGGGCGTCGCGGGCCTCGGCCCGCTCGTCGCGCGGCACCCGGCGGCCCTCGCGGCGACGCGCTGGGCGGGCGCGGCATTCCTGGCGGGCGTCGCGGTGGCCGCGGCGTGGCGCGCGGTGCGGGGCGGCGCGGCGCTGGAGCCCGGCGACGGCCGGGCGGGCGGGCGCGGCGCGACGGTGGCGGCCTGCCTGGCGTTCACCTTCCTCAACCCGCACGTCTACCTCGACATGGTGCTGCTGGGCTCGCTCGCCGGGCGGCACGGCGACGCGCGCTGGGCGTTCGCCGTCGGCGCCGCCACCGCGAGCGTCGCCTGGTTCTGCGCGCTCGGCTTCGGCGCCGGGCGGCTGCGCCCCGTGTTCGCCCGGCCCGCCGCCTGGCGGGTGCTCGACGGCGCGATCGCGGCCGTGATGGCGGGGCTCGCCGTCTCGCTCGCCGTCGCCGGCTGAGCGGCCCGGGCGCGCGGATGCGCCCGGGGCCGGGCGGTGCGACGGTGAGCCGATGACCACTCCGAGCGACGCCGACAGCGGCGGCACCCCCGGCACCACCCCCGACCCCGAGTCGGTCGCCGAGGGCGACACCGACCAGCTCGAGCACGAGGACACGCTCCTCGACCGCGGCGCGGCGAGCGCGCTGGACGAGGGGTACTCGCCCCCCGAACGGCCGCCGGGCAACCGGCTCGAGACCCACCTCGACCAGGCGCTGGGCGAGCGCCTCGACGACAAGCTCGCCGCGGAGGAGCCGGAGGTCTGGGACGACGACGCCGGTCCCGCGCCCGGGCGCGAGCCGGACCGGGCCGGCCGGCTCGCCGCGGCCGACCCGGACGCGGACGGGCTGCCGAGCGCGGACACCCTGGCGGTCGACGCCGGGGTCTCGGGCGGCGCGGCGAGCGCCGAGGAGGCGGCCGTGCACGTCGTCGACGAGGACGCGCCGGGCGACCGCGAGGCACCCAGGACCGGCACGGAGGACGAGGGCTCGACGCGGTGAGCCGGCGCGCCGGCGCCGCTCAGTCGGCGTCGTCGTCCGGGTCGTCCGCCGCCGGACCGCCCGGCCGGACGGGCGCCCGGCGCGCGCGGGTCGCGTCGGCGCGCGCGGCCAGCTCGTCGTCGGGCGGGTAGGCGATCTCCTCCAGGGTGAGGCCGTGCGCGGGTGCGACGGCGCTCGCCCGGCGCCGCCCCTCGAGCAGCTCGGCGGGCCAGCCCCGCGGGCGGCGACCCTCCCCGACGGCGAGGAGCGCCCCGACGAGCGAGCGCACCATCTGGTGGCAGAAGGCGTCCGCGCGGACGGTGACGACGACGAGCCCGGCGTCGGGGCCGTCGTCGGGCCGGACCACGTCGAGCTCCTGCAGCACGCGCACGGTCGTCGCGCCGGGCCGCGGCCGGCAGTAGGCGGCGAAGTCGTGGTGGCCGACGAGCGGCGCGGCGGCCGCGGCCATCGCCCGCTCGTCGAGCGGCACCCGGTGCCGCACCACGTGGGTGCGCCGCAGCGGGTCGACGCGGCTGAGGTCGTCGGCGACCCGGTAGGCGTAGCGGCGCCAGAGCGCGGAGAACCGCGCGTCGAACCCCGGCGGGGCGGGCGCGGCGCGGTGCACGACGACGTCGGGCGGCAGCACCCCGGCGAGGCGCCGCACGAGGACCTGGCCGGGCGTGCCCGCCATCCGCCCGCGGACCGCCGACCACACGTCCTCGGGCAGGTCGAGGTGGGCGACCTGGCCGCGCGCGTGCACGCCGGCGTCCGTGCGGCCGGCCACGGTCAGCCGCGGGTCGGGGTGCCGCAGCACCGTGCCGAGCGCCGCCTCGAGCGTGCCCTGCACCGTGCGCAGCCCCGGCTGCGTCGCCCAGCCCGCGAAGCCCGTGCCGTCGTAGGACAGGTCGAGGCGGACGCGGACCTGGCCCGGCTCGAGTTCGCTCACGCGGGCCACGGTACCGAGGCAGGTCCTAGCCTCGCCCCATGACCGTCACGCTCACCGTCGACTGCGGTGGCGGGAGCATCCGCGCGACGGTGCTCGACGCCGCGGGCACCCAGCACGCCCCTCCCGTGCGGGTGCCGACGCCGTACCCGCTGCCGCCCGAGCGCCTCGCCGCGACCATCGCCGACCTCGCGGCGCGCCTGCCCGCGGCCGACCGCGCCACCGTCGGCATGCCGGGGATGATCCGGCACGGCGTCGTGGTGAGCACGCCCCACTACGTCACGGTCGCCGGGCCACGCACGGCCGTGCGGCCGGACCTCGCCGAGGCGTGGGCCGACCGCGACATGGCCGCGCTGCTCACCGAGGCCCTCGGGTACCCCACCCTGGTCCTCAACGACGCCGAGGTGCACGGCGCCGGGGTGATCGCCGGCACGGGCGTGGAGCTCGTGCTCACGCTCGGCACCGGGCTCGGCTCCGCGCTGTTCGACGGCGGCGCGCTCGCGCC
>JAAZAC010000007.1 GCA_012514545.1 Actinomycetales bacterium
TCGGGCGGAGCACCAGGTCCGTGACCTGGTAGTGCTGCCCCGACCACGAGAACGGCTCCCCGCGCCAGGCCAGCTCGCAGATCGCGAGCAGCTCGTCGAGGCGCTCGGCGCGCTCGCGCATCGTGGTCGCCTCCCCGCCGACGCGCGCGAACCCGCCGTCGTCCGGCACGCCCAGGCCGACCGGCAGCACGAGGCGCCCGCCGGACAGGTGGTCCACCGTCACGGCCTCGCGGGCGAGCTTCCACGGGCGGCGGCGCGCCGGGGCGAACACGAGCGCCCCGAGGCGGATGCGCTCGGTCCGCACCGCCACCGCCGCGAGCAGCGCCCACGGGTCCCACGTCTCCATGTCGCCGACGCTGATCGCGTCCCAGGTGAAGAAGCCGTCCCAGCCCGCGGCGTCGGCCGCGCGTGCGATCTCGAGCAGCTGGTCGGTCGTCCCGTAGCTGCCCACCATGCCGAACCTCACCCGCCCGACGGTAGGCGGCGGGGCCGACACCGGCGACCGGCGCGCCCCCCGGCGCCATGCGGCGCAGCGCCGCGGAATCCGGCGAACCGCGGGTCCGTGTGACGCGGACGCCCCGCGTGGGCGACGATGGGCCCCATGGGTGACGTGATGTACGTGCACGGCGGCGCGCCGCTGAGGGGCACCATCACCGTGCGGGGGGCCAAGAACTTCGTCTCCAAGGCGATGGTGGCCTCGCTGCTCGGCGAGGGGCGGAGCGAGCTGCGCAACGTCCCGCAGATCCGGGACGTCGAGATCGTCCGGGACCTCCTGGAGCTGCACGGCGTGCGGGTCGACGGCGACCCCGTGGCCGGCGTGCTCCAGCTGGACCCGACGGACGTCGAGAGCGCGCACGTGGCGGACATCGACGCGCACGCGGGCTCGAGCCGGATCCCGATCCTCTTCTGCGGCCCGCTCCTGCACCGGCTCGGCGAGGCGTTCATCCCCGACCTGGGCGGCTGCCGCATCGGCGACCGCCCGATCAACTACCACCTCGACATCCTGCGGCAGTTCGGCGCGGTCGTGGACAAGCGCACCAACGGCATCCGCATCACCGCGCCGCGCCGGCTGCAGGGCACCAAGATCTCGCTGCCGTACCCCAGCGTCGGGGCGACCGAGCAGCTGCTGCTCACGGCCGTCCGCGCCGACGGGATCACCGAGCTGTCGGGCGCCGCGATCGAGCCCGAGATCATGGACCTCATCAACGTCCTGCAGAAGATGGGCGCGATCATCTCCGTCGACACGGACCGCGTCATCCGCATCGAGGGCGTCGACCGGCTCGAGGGCTTCCGGCACACCGCGCTGCCGGACCGGATCGAGGCCGCCTCCTGGGCCTCCGCGGCGCTCGCCACCGGCGGGGACATCGACGTGCGCGGCGCGCGCCAGGCCGAGATGACGACGTTCCTCAACACGTTCCGCAAGGTCGGCGGCGGCTTCGACGTGCACGACGAGGGCATCCGGTTCTTCCACCCGGGCGACGAGCTGCGCTCGATCGTGCTCGAGACCGACGTGCACCCGGGCTTCATGACCGACTGGCAGCAGCCCCTCGTCGTCGCGCTCACGCAGGCCACCGGGCTGTCGATCGTGCACGAGACGGTCTACGAGAACCGGTTCGGCTTCACCGACGCGCTGCGCGGCATGGGCGCCACGATCCAGGTGTACCGGGAGTGCCTCGGCGGCCACCCGTGCCGGTTCGGGCAGCGCAACTTCTACCACTCGGCCGTGATCTCCGGCCCGACGCCGCTCGTCGCCGCCGACATCGAGGTCCCCGACCTGCGCGGCGGCTTCTCCCACCTCATCGCCGCACTCGCCGCGAAGGGCACCTCCGCGGTCAAGGGCATCGACCTCATCGACCGCGGCTACGAGCGCTTCACGGAGAAGCTCACGGCCCTGGGGGCCGAGTTCGAGCGGGGGTGACCCGGCGCCGCGGGTAGCATCGGCTCCCGTGCCGCCGCCCCCGCGATCGAACCGCGCCTACCGCGCCGTCGCCCGCGTCGTGCGGCCCGTGCTGTTCGCGTGCACGCGCCCGCAGTGGAGCGGCGTCGAGCACCTGCCGCGCGACAGGGGCGTCATCGTGGCGATCAACCACGTCACGATGCTCGACCCCCTGACCAGCGCGCACTTCCTCTACGACAACGGGTTCGCGCCGCGCATCCTCGCGAAGGACTCGCTGTTCCGGGTGCCCGTGCTCGGCCGGATCCTGCGCGCGCTCGGGCAGGTGCCGGTGCACCGCGGCACCAGCCGCGCGGGCGACGCGCTGCGCGACGCCGTCGCCGCGCTCGAGGCGGGGGAGTGCGTCGTGATCTTCCCCGAGGGGACCCTCACCCGGGAGCCCGACATGTGGCCGATGGCGGGCAAGACCGGCGTCGCGCGCCTCGCGCTGACGAGCGGCGCGCCCGTCGTCCCGGTCGCGCAGTGGGGCACCCACCGCGTCCTCGCGCGGTACGGGAAGGTCCCGCGGCCGTTCCCGCGCAAGCCGGTGACCGTCGTCGCGGGGCCCCCGGTGGACCTGTCCGACCTGACCGGCGTCCCGCTCGACGCCGCAGTGCTGCGGGAGGCGACGGAGCGCGTCATGGACGCCATCACCACCCTGCTCGAGGGCATCCGGGGCGAGCACGCGCCCGCCGAGCGGTACGTCTGGCGGCGCACGGAGGGAGAGGGTCGATGAGCGAGGGTCTGCGCACCGCCGTCGTCGGCACGGGCGCCTGGGGGACGGCGTTCGCCGCGGTGCTCGCCGACGCCGGGTGCTCCGTGACGATGTGGGGCCTCGCCGAGGACGTCTGCGCCGAGATCACCCACGAGCACCGCAACAGCGGGTACCTGCCCGACGTCGTCCTGCCGGCCGGGATCCGGGCGACCACCGACGCGGCGGAGGCCCTGCGGGGCGCCCAGGTGGTCGCCATCGCGATCCCCGCCCAGGTGGCCCGGTCCGCCCTGGAGCCGCTCGCGGACCTCGTGGAGCCCGACGCCGTGGCGGTGTCCCTCATCAAGGGCGTCGAGCTGAGCTCGTACCGCCGCATGAGCGAGGTGCTGCGGGAGGCGCTGCGCCTGCCCCCGGAGCGGGTCGCCGTCGTCAGCGGGCCGAACCTGGCCCGCGAGATCGCCGCCCACCAGCCGACGGCGACGGTCGTGGCGTCGACGAACCCCGCCGCCGCCGACCTCGTCGCCCGCGCGTGCGCCAACTCCTACTTCCGGCCGTACACGAACAGCGACGTCGTCGGGGTCGAGCTGTGCGGCGCGGTGAAGAACGTCATCGCGCTCGCCGTCGGCATCGCGCAGGGCACCGGCTACGGCACGAACACCGTGGCCACGGTCATCACGCGCGGCCTCGTGGAGATGACCCGCCTCGGGCTCGCGCTCGGCGCCGACCAGGAGACGTTCGCCGGGCTGGCGGGCATGGGCGACCTGGTGGCGACGTGCGTCTCGCCGCTCTCGCGCAACCACACCCTCGGCCTGCACCTCGGCCGCGGGATGTCCCTGCCCGAGGCGATCCGCGCCACGGGCGGCACCGCCGAGGGCGTGAAGACCTCGCAGGCGGTGCGCGAGCTCGCGGCCACCCTCGGGGTCGAGATGCCGATCACCGAGGCGGTCGTCCAGGTGCTCCACCACGGCCTGCCGATCGAGAAGATGGCGGAGATGCTGCTCGCCCGGCCGCGCAAGGCCGAGGGCGTGCAGGCCAAGAGCGCGTTCTAGGCGCCCGCCGCCCGCAGGGCGCGGTCGAGGTCGCGCCAGAGGTCCTCGACGTCCTCGATGCCGACCGACAGCCGCAGCAGGTCCTCGGGCACGGTCGGGGACTCGGTCGCGAAGCGCCGGCGCCGCTCGAGCATGCTCTCCACGCCGCCCAGCGACGTCGCCGGCACCCACAGCCGCACCGCGGCCACGACGGCGTCGGCCGCGGCCGCGCCGCCCCGCGGGCGCACCCCGACGATCGACCCGAAGCCCGTGAGCAGCCGCGCGGCCCGCTCGTGGCCCGGGTCGCCGGGGAGGCCGGGGTAGCGGACCTCGACGACGTCGGGGTGGGCGGCAAGCCGCTCGGCGAGCACCCCGGCGTTGTGCTGGGCCCGCTCCACGCGCAGCGCGAGGGTGCGCAGGCCGCGCAGGGCCAGCCAGACCTCCCAGGGCCCGGCGATCGCGCCGTGCGTCGTCCGATACGCGGCGAGCCGCTCGCGCAGCGCCGGGTCGCGCGTCACGACGGCGCCCAGCACCACGTCGCTGTGGCCCGCCAGGGCCTTCGTCACCGAGTGCACCACGACGTCCGCGCCCCAGGTGAGCGGCCGCTGCCCGAGCGGCGTCGCGAAGGTGTTGTCCACGGCGACGAGCGCGCCGGCGTCGTGCGCGGCGGCGACGAGCGCCGGCACGTCGGCGACCTCGAGCATGGGGTTCGTCGGGGACTCCACCCACAGCAGCGCGGCGCCGGGCAGCGCGGCGCGCACGGCGTCGGTGTCGGCGACGTCCACCGGGACGACGTCGAGGCCGGCGCGCTCGGCCAGGTCGCGCGCGAGCACGAGGGTGACCTGGTAGGCGTGCCGGGGGACGACCACCCGGGAGCCGGCCGGCACGAGCGAGAACGCGGCCGCCACCGCCGCCATGCCGGAGCCGAGGACGAGCGCCGGCAGGCCGCCCTCCAGCTCGCCGAGGGCGGCCTCGAACGGGTGCCACGTCGGGGCGTCGTAGCGGGTGTACATCGCCTCGTCGGGCCGCGGCGGCCCCTGCGAGACGTACGTCGACGACAGCACCACCCCGGGGTTGACGGGCGCGCCCGGCGCGCGGTCGGGGCGGCCGGCGGTGACCGCGACGGTCGCGAGGGCGGGGTGGTCGCTCGGCGTCATGCGCCGCAGCGTAGGGCCTCGCGCCCCGGTGCTAACCTCGTCGGCGTGCTGACGGTCCTGGCGGGTGACGTGCTCGCGGACCGCACAGGAGGCGAGCCCGCCCGCGTCCTCGCCCTGCACGGGTGGGGCCGCACGGGGGACGACTTCGCCGACGTCGTCGCCGGCACCGACGCGCTCGCCGTGCACCTGCCCGGCTTCGGCCGGACCGCCCCGCCACCCGAGGCCTGGGGGAGCGTCGAGTACGCCGACCACCTCGCGGAGGCGCTCGCGGGCACCGGGCCGTACGTCGTCGTCGGGCACTCGTTCGGCGGTCGCGTCGCGGTGCGGCTCGCGGCCCGGCACCCTGGGCTGGTGTCCGCGCTCGTGCTCACCGGCGTCCCGCTCGTGCGGGCCACGCCGCCGCCGCGCCCGCGCCTCGCGCTGCGGGTCGCCAAGCGCCTGCGCGCCGCGCACCTGCTGCCGGAGTCCGTCGTCGAGCGCCTGCGCCGCCGGGGCGGCTCCGCGGACTACAACGCCGCGCAGGGCGTCATGCGCGGCGTGCTCGTGCGCGTCGTCGGCGAGGACTACCGCGACGACCTGGCCCGCCTGGCCGAGCGCGGCCTCCCGGTGCGCATGGTCTGGGGCGAGCTCGACGACGCCGCCCCCCTCGCGGGCGCCCGGCTCGCCGCCGAGCTGCTCCCGCAGGTGACGCTCGAGGTGGTCCCCGGCGCCGGCCACCTCCTGGAGGGCGAGCTCGCCGCCGCGGTGCGCCGCGCGGTGCTCGCCGAGGTCGCCGGATGACGGACGTCCTCGTGGCGGTCGCGCTCGCCGCCGCCCTCGTCGTCGCGAGCCTGCGCTGGCTGCGCGTGGGCCAGCGCGAGCACTACGTCCCCGGCCGGGTGCTCGTCATCGCGCGCACCTGGTTCTCCCGCTCCGCGCTCGACACGGCCCTGCTCGCCGTCGCGGCGCTGCTCGTCGTGGCCGCGGTGGTCGTCGCGCCGGTGGCCGGCCGCGGGCTCGCCGCGGCGCTGCTGGGGCTGGCCGGCGCGGTCCTCGCGGCGCTCCTGCCGCGCGGGCTCGGGGTGCGCGGGCGCACGTCGCGGCTCGCGTGGACCGGGCGCCTGCGCCGGCTCGCCGCGGCCCTGGCCGTGTGCGCCGTCGCGCTCGGCGCCCTGCTGTGGTGGCTGGCCGGCGTCGGCGCGGTAGCCGCGCTCGTCGTGGGCGCGCCGCTGCTCGTCGACCTCGCGCTCGCCGTCACGGACCCCGTCGAGAAGCGGCTCTCGAGGCCGTTCGTGGCCCGCGCCCAGCAGCGCCTCGCCCGCGTGCGGCCGACGGTCGTGGCCGTCACGGGCTCGTACGGCAAGACGTCGACGAAGGGCTACATCGCCCACGTGCTCGCCGCGAGCCGGTCCGTCGTCGCGTCGCCCGCGAGCTTCAACAACCGGCTGGGCCTCTCGCGCGCCGTCAACGACCACCTCGTCGACGGCACGGAGGTGTTCGTCGCGGAGATGGGCACGTTCGGGCCCGGCGAGATCCGCGAGCTGTGCGCGCTGTTCCCACCCGACGTCGCGGTCATCACGACCATCGGGGAGGCGCACCTCGAGCGCATGGGCTCGCGCGAGGCGATCGCGGCCGCCAAGGGCGAGATCACCGAGCGGGCACGGGTCGTCGTCCTGCCGGTCGACGACCCTCTGCTCGCAGCGCTCGCCGAGCGGTGCCGCGCCGACGGCAAGCGCGTCGTCACCGTGACGACCGCGGGCGCCGCCGGCACGGACGTGGCGGTCGACGCGGCCGCCCGCAAGGCCCGGGTGGGCGGGGTCGTCCTGCCCCTGCCCGACGCCGTCCCGCACCCCGTCAACCTCGGCGTCGCCCTGGGCGTGGCGCTGGCCCTCGACGTCGACCCCGCGCCGCTCGCGCCGCGCCTGCGCGGCCTGCCCCGCGCGGCGCACCGGGCCGAGGTGCACGCCGGGCCGGGCGTCGCCGTCGTCGACGACACGTACAACGCCAACCCCGTGGGCGCGCGCGCCGCGCTGGCCGAGGCCGCGGCGCTCGCGGCGGAGCGGGACGCGCCGCTCGTCGTCGTCACGCCCGGCATCGTCGAGCTCGGCCCGGTGCAGCACGAGCGCAACGCGGACTTCGCGCGGGCCGTCGTCGAGGCCGGCGCGCGGCTCGTCGTCGTCGGGCGGACCAACCGGGCCGCGCTCCTGGCGGGCGCCCGCGAGGCGGGCGGCGAGCCCGTCGTCGTCGACACGCGGGAGCAGGCGGTCCCCCTGGCCACGGCCGCCGCGGGCGAGCGGGGGGTCGTACTCTACGAGAACGACCTCCCGGATCACTATCCGTGACGACCCCTGCCTTCGATCAGAGGTGAACATGTCCCCCTGGGCCGTGGTGTTCGGTGGCCCGTCGCCCGAGCACGAGATCTCGATCCTCACGGGCCTGCAGGCCGAGCGGGTGCTGACCCGCGCCGGCGAGCAGGTCGTGAGCCTGTACTGGGGCCCGACGGGCGCGTGGCACCTCGTGCCGAACGGCACCGAGGCCAAGGACTACCTCGAGGGTGCGCCCGCCGGTGCGCGCCCGGTCGAGGTGCGCCTCGGCGCCGACGGGGGGTTCTTCGTCAAGGGCCGCCTGCGCGCCGAGCGCCTGGAGATCGCCGCCGCGCTGTCCTGCCTGCACGGCGGCCTCGGCGAGGGCGGCGGGTACGCGGGCCTGATGGCGCTGCTCGGCGTCCCGACGACGGGCGGCAGCCTCTACGCGTCAGCGCTCGGCATGGACAAGCTGGCGTTCTCCGGCGTCGTCGCGGCGGCGGGGATCCCGACGCTGCCCCGGGTCGCGCTGACCGCGGACGGCGACGTGCCGTTCGACGGGCCGTACATCGTCAAGCCGCGCTTCGGCGGCTCGAGCATCGGCATCGAGATCACCGACGACCTCGCCGCGGCGCGCGCCGTCGCCCGGGCGAGCGTGCACCTGCGGGCGGGCGCCGTCGTCGAGCCGTACCGGAGCGACCTCGTCGACCTCAACATCGCGTTCCGCACCCACCCGTCGCTGGAGGTCTCCGCGATCGAGCGGCCGCTGCGCACGGCCGAGGGCGGCGTGTACTCCTACGCCGACAAGTACCTCGCCGGGGGCGGCGGGGAGGACGCCGGGATGGCCGCGGCGCCGCGCGAGCTGCCCGCCGACATCCCCGAGGAGGTCGCCGAGCGGATCCGCGCGTACGCGCGCCGGGTCGCCGAGGTCACGCTGGTCACCGGGGCGCCGCGCCTGGACTTCCTCCACGACCCCGCGACCGGCGACGTGTTCGTCAACGAGATCAACACCGTCCCCGGGGCGATGGGCCTGTACCTGTGGGCCGACCGGGTGCCCGCCGCGGACGTCCTGCGCGGCATGCTCGTCGAGGCGCGCGACGCCGGCGTGCCGGCCGTCCCGTCGGGGTTCGGCTCGGGCGCGGCGCTGCGCGCGGCCGGCGGGATCGCCGGCAAGCTCGTCGGCCTGGAGGGCCCGCGCGCCTGAGGGCGCCTCAGCCGTTCGGGCCCCGTTCGACGGCGGCCCGCAGCAGGTCGGCGAGGAGGTCGCCGAGCGTCCGGCCCGCCTCCGCCGCCGCGAGCGGCAGCACCGACGTCTCGGTGAGCCCCGGGGAGATGGCGGCCTCGAGGAACCAGGGCGTGCCGGCGTCGTCCACGACGACGTCCGTGCGGGACATGTCCCGCAGGCCGAGGGCCTGGTGCGCGGTCACGGCCGCGGCCGCGGTCGCCTCGAGCGCGTCGAACGGCAGGGGCGCCGGGATCTCGATCGTGATGAGGTCCGGGCTGTAGCGGGCCTCGAAGCTGAACGGCGACGTGCCGGGGTTGGTGAACGCCGCGGGGGGCAGCGCGACCGGGCCGCCGTGCTCGTCGATGACGACGGTCTCGACCGTCACGCCCGCCACGTACTTCTCGATGAGCGCGAGGTTGCCGTAGGTGAAGCAGCGCACGAGCGCCGCGGGCAGCTCGGCCGGGTCCGTGACCAGCGACATGCCGAGCGTCGAGCCGCTCGTCGCCGGCTTGACGACGACCGGCAGGCCCAGGCGGTCCGCGATCGCGCCGACGAGCCGCGTGGGGGAGAGCTCGCGGAACGACCGCGCGGAGATGGCGACCCAGTCCGGCGTCGCGAGGCCGGCCCGGCCCACGAGCTTCTTCGCGACCACCTTGTCCCACGCGAGGTGGCACGCGCCGGGGCGCGGCCCCACGTACGGGATGCCGATGAGCTGGAGGGCGGTCTGCAGCGAGCCGTCCTCGCCGCTCGCGCCGTGCACCGCGACGTACGCGGCGTCGATGCGGTCGCCGCGGAGCCGGTCCAGGAGCGACTCGTCGGCGTCGTACAGCACGGCGTCGACGCCGGCCTCCCCGAGCGCCCAGAGGGCGCGCCGGCCCGACCGCACGGAGACCTCCCGCTCGCTCGACAGACCCCCGGCGATGACGGCGACGCGTTCCAGCTGAGTCATGGCACTCCCTCCGCGGCGATCCTAGGGCTCACAGGCACGACCGGGTCTGCTCCACCCGAGCGACCGCCGGGCCGAGGTCGAGCAGGAACGACGTCGAGCGGCTCGACGCGACGGCCGCCGGCACGCGCACCTCGACCGCCGGGTCGCGGCCGTAGGTGACGAACGTCCAGGGCGCGCCGTCCGGCCCGGCCTCGCCCTCGATCGCGAGCCAGTCGACGGCGAGGACGCCGTCGTCCGCGGTGACGCACGGGTCCGTCGTCGGGGGCGGCGGCTCGACCCCGCAGCGGAGCACGACGGCCGCGCCCGGCTCGCCCCACGCGGCCGTCGCCTGGCTGCTCGTGCGCAGCCGCGGCATGCCGGCGAGCTCGCGGGGGAGCCCGAGGACGACCTCGGCGCACAGGGGGTCCGCGGCGTGCGGGGCGGCCTCGACGCCGACCGGGGTCGTGCAGCCCGCGAGCGCGCCGACGAGCACCGCCACGAGCACCGCCACGGGGGCCCCTGCCCCGCGGGCGCGGCGTCGGGACGGTCCAGGCACGTGTCCACCGTAGTGCGCTCGGTAGCCTGGCCGTCGTGCCCGGCCCCACGGTCGCCGACCTCGGCGAGGACGCCCTCCTCGAGCGGCTGTTCCCGCTCCTGCCCGCCGGCGCGGGCACCCTGCTGGGACCCGGGGACGACGCCGCCGTCGTCGCCGCGCGGGACGGCCGCGTCGTCGTGACGACGGACGTGCTCGTCGAGGGCCGTCACTTCCGGACCGCCTGGTCGGACGGCGAGGACGTGGGGTGGCGCGCCGCGGTGCAGAACCTCGCCGACGTCGCCGCGATGGGCGCCCGCCCGACGGCGCTCGTCGTCGCCCTCGTCGCGCCGCCGACGCTGCCCGTGGCGTGGGCGGAGGCGCTCGCCCGGGGCCTCGCGGCCGCGTGCCCCGACGGCGTGGGCGTGGTCGGCGGGGACCTGTCCGGCGGGGACGCGCTCGTCGTGTCCGTGACCGCGCTCGGCGAGCTCGACGGGCGCGCGCCCGTGCGCCGGTCGGGCGCCCGGCCGGGGGACGTCGTCGCGCACGCGGGGGTGCGCGGGCGCTCGGCGGCCGGGTATGCGTGGCTCGCCGCCGGCCGCGCGGATGCGGGCGTCGCCGCCGACGTCGTGCGCGCCTACCGGCGGCCCGTCGCCCCGCTCGGGGCCGGGCCCGCCGCGGCGGCCGCCGGGGCGACCGCGATGCTCGACGTGTCCGACGGGCTCCTGCGCGACGCGGGCCGCCTCGCCCGGGCGAGCGGCGTCGTCGTCGACCTGGCGCCCGTGGCGCGCGCCTTCCCGGACGACCTCGCCGCGCTGGCGGGCGTGGCCGCGGCGCTGGGGGCCGACCCGGAGCGCTGGGTGCTGGCGGGCGGCGAGGACCACGGGCTGCTCGCGACGTTCCCGCCCGACGTCGTGCCGCCGGCCCCGTTCCGCGTCGTCGGGACGGTGTTTGACGCCGGCGCGCACCCCGCGGGGACCGTCACCGTGGGCGGCACGGTGCCGGGCGGGCCGCCCGGCTGGGACCACTTCGCGGATCAGCCGCGGCGGTAGCGCAGCTCCTTGAGGTACTGGCCGCCGAACTCCTCCATGCGCTCCACGCCGTCGGGCGCGAAGCCGTTGCGCCGGTAGAAGTGCCGCGCGCGGTCGTTCGCCTCGAGCACCCACAGCGTGACCGCGGCGCCGTCGGGGACGTGCGCGACGACGGTACGCATGAGCTCGCGGGCGACGCCCCGGCCCCACGCGTGCGGCTCGAGGTAGATCGCGTAGACCTCGAGGGTGGTCCGGTCGGCGTCCTCGTCGCGGCTCGGGCCGAGGAAGGCGAAGCCGAGGACCTCGCCCTCCTCCTCGGCCACCCACACGTGCTGGCCGCGCTCGAGGTTCGTCAGCGTCCGGCGCCACTGGTCGGCCCGGCTCGCGACGTCCAGGCCGTCGAGGTACGCGTCGGGCACCACGCCCCGGTACGCCTCGCGCCAGGACGCGACGTGGACCGCGGCGATCGCCTCGGCGTCGGCGGGGGCGGCGTCGCGGATGGTGACCTCGGTGACGTCCTCGACCATGCCGACCACCCTGCCATCCGATCCGGCGCGGGGCCAAGCCACCCGGTCACGGCCGTGCGAACCGCCCGGGGGCGGGCACGACGAAGCCCGCGGCGCGGGGCCGCGGGCTTCGGAGGGTCTCAGGCGGAGCGCTGCACCTTGCCGGCCTTGAGGCACGACGTGCAGACGTTGAGGCGCTTCGGCGAGCCGGCGACGACGGCGCGGACGCGCTGGATGTTCGGGTTCCAGCGGCGCTTGGTGCGCCGGTGCGAGTGCGAGATGTTGTGCCCGAAGCCAGGGCCCTTGCCGCAGACGTCGCAGGTGGCAGCCACGTGAGTCTCCTCGTCATGCACGCCGCGGTGGGCGTCGGTCCAGGGGATCCGGCGGACGGGCCGGGCGAGGGCAGCGCCCATCGCCGGCGGGCCGGACAACCTCGATAGGGTAGCCGATCGACGGCGGTGCCCCCAAACGGCCGGGCGCCGCCCGGGGCGCCCCTCGGGGCGGACGTGGCGCCCGGCGCGTGCGAACGGAGGACCGGTGGGGACGACGCGGCTCGACGGCGCGGTCCTCCGCGCCTTCGCCGACGGCGCGGTCGAGGTCCTCGACGCCCACCGGGCCGAGCTCGACGCCCTCAACGTCTTCCCGGTCGCGGACTCCGACACCGGCACGAACCTGTGGCTCACCCTGCGGGAGGGGCGCGCGGCGCTCGCGCGCCTCGACGACGGTGCCCCGCCCGCCGCGCTGGCCCGTGGGCTCGCCCGGGGCACGCTCGTCGGCGCGCGGGGCAACTCGGGCGTCATCGTCAGCCAGTACCTCGGCGAGCTGCTGCGCGCCCTCGGGGACGGTGCGGTCGACGGCGCCGTCGACGCCGGCGTCGTCGCGCGGGCCCTGCGCCGCGCCACGGACGCCGCGTACGCCGCGGTGGCCCACCCCGTCGAGGGCACGGTGCTCAGCGTGGCCCGGGCGGTGGCCGACGGCGCCGCGGAGGCGGCCGGCGACGTCGCCGACGTCCTCGCCGCGGGACTCGCGGCCGGCCACGCGGCGCTCGGCCGCACGCCCGAGCAGCTCGCGGCGCTGCGCGAGGCGGGCGTGCTCGACGCGGGCGGCTGGGGGCTGCTGCTCGTCCTGCGGGCCCTCGCGGACGCGTGCGGGGTGCCCCGGTCGGCGGGGCTCGTCCCCGCCCCGGGGCCCGCGGACGCCGCGGTCCACGGGCACGTGCACGACGCCGACCAGGGCGGCGCGTTCGAGGTGATGTACGTCGTGGACTGCGGGCGCGCCGACGGCGGGCCGACGGACGGCGTCGCCGACCGGCTGCGGGGCGCGCTGGCCGCCGTCGGGGACTCGGTCGCCGTCGTCGGCGGCGACGGGCTGTGGCAGGCCCACGTGCACACGGACACGCCGCTGGAGGCGGTGGGCACGGCCGCGGTGGCCGGCGTCGCCGCGACCCAGGTCCGCGTGCGCCACATCGGCCGGCAGGCGGGGGTGCACGGCGCGCAGGCGCCCGCCCTCGGCCTCGTCGCCGTCACGGGCGCCGCGGGGCTCACCGCCGACCTCGCGCGGGCGGGGGCCGTCGTCGTGCTCGTCCCGCCGGGCCGGGCCGCGGGACCGGAGCTCGAGCGGGCCGTGGACGACACGGGCGCCGACGACGTGCTCGTGCTCGCCGCCGGCGGGCTCGTCGCGTCCGTCGACCGGCCGGGGCTGCGGGTGCGGCGCGGGCTGTCCGAGGCCCAGGTCGTGGCGGGGGCGGCGACCCTGGCCGCGCTCGCGGGCCGCGAGACCGACGCCGGCCGCCTCGCCTCCGCCGTGCTCGCCGCCGTCGACGGCGTCCGGACGGCGACCGTCGCCGATGTCGGCGCGGGCGGCGATGCTGGTGGCGTGGGCGAGGTCGTGGCCGAGCGGGTCCTGGCGGCAGCGCGCGCGCTCGTCGCCGACGACACGACGCTGCTCACGCTGCTCGCGGGCGCGGACGCGCCGGGCGACCTCGGCGCGCGCGTCGCGGCGGCGGTCGGGGACCGCGTGGAGGTCGTGGTGCTGCCGACCGGCCTGCCGGGCCGCGAGGTGGTCCTCGGCGCCGAGGCGGGCACGGCGTGACCGCAGGGCCCGCGCGCCTCGCGCAGCCCCTCGACCGGCTCGTGGGCGCGAAGACCGCGGCGGCGCTCGGCCGGCTCGGCCTGCGCACGGCGGGCGACCTGCTGCGCCACTACCCCCGCCGGTACAGCGAGCCGGGCCGGATGACCGACCTGCGGCTCCTCCGCGTGGGCGAGCACGTCACGGTGATGGCGCAGGTCAAGCAGGCGACGGTGCGCCCGATGCGCAGCCGCGGCGGCGCGGTGCTCGAGGCGGTCGTCACGGACGGCACGCACGACCTCTCGCTGACGTTCTTCGCCAAGCACCCGAACCGGCTGCGCCACCACGAGGCGAAGCTCCGGCCGGGTCGCGTGGGGCTGTTCACGGGCGACGTCGGGCGCTACCGGGGCACCCCGCAGCTCGTCCACCCGGACTACACGATCATCGGCGTCGACGCCGACGACGAGGAGGCCGCCCTCGTCGAGGCGAGCCGGCCGATCCCGCTCTACCCGGCCAGCGCCGCGATCCCGAGCTGGCGGATCCAGGCGGCCGTGCGCACCGTCCTCGACCCGCTGCGGCCCGAGGACGTGCCCGACCCGCTCCCCGAGGAGGTGCGCGAGCGCCGCGGCCTCGTGGACCTGCACACGGCGCTGCGCCTCGTGCACGCCCCCTACACCGACGACGACCACCGCCGCGCGCGCCGCCGGCTCGTCTACGAGGAGGCGTTCGTGCTCCAGGCGGCGCTGGCCCGACGCCGGGCGGAGGCGGCCGAGGCGCGGGCCGTCGCCCGTCCCGGCGCGCCCGACGGGCTCCTCGCCGCCTTCGACGCCCGGCTGCCGTTCGCGCTCACGCCGGGGCAGCGCGAGGTCGGCGAGCAGGTCGCGGCGGACCTCGCGCGGCCCCGGCCGATGCAGCGCCTCCTGCAGGGCGAGGTCGGCTCGGGCAAGACGGTGGTCGCGCTGCGCGCGATGCTGCAGGTGGTGGACTCCGGCGGGCAGGCGGCGCTCCTCGCGCCGACCGAGGTGCTCGCGGCCCAGCACCTGCGGACGCTGCGCGACCTCCTCGGCCCGCTCGCGGAGGAGGGCATGCTGGGCGCCGCCGAGCGGGCGACCCGCGTCGTGCTGCTCACCGGCTCGCAGACCGCCGCGCAGCGGCGCGAGGCCCTCCTCGACGTCGCGTCGGGGCGGGCGGGGATCGTCGTCGGCACGCACGCGCTGCTCGGCGAGCAGGTCCAGTTCGCCGACCTCGGCCTCGTGGTCGTCGACGAGCAGCACCGGTTCGGCGTCGAGCAGCGCGACGAGCTGCGCCACCGCGCCGGCCCCACCCCGCACCTGCTCGTCATGACCGCGACGCCCATCCCGCGGACGGTCGCCATGACCGTGTTCGGCGACCTCGAGGTCTCGACGCTCACCGACCTGCCGGGCGGCCGCGCGGGCGTGACGACGCACGTCGTGCCCGCCGACAACGCCGCCTGGGTCGCCCGGGCGTGGCAGCGCGTGCGCGAGGAGGTCGACGCCGGCCGCCGGGCGTACGTCGTCTGCCCCCGGATCAGCGCGGACGACGCCGACGCGGACGCCGGTGCCGACGACGCCGACCTGCTCGCCGAGGACGAGGGCCTGCTCTTCGGCGCGGCCGCGCCCCGCCGCCCGCTGCGGGCCGTGCTCGAGGTGGCCGAGGAGCTCGCCCGCACGCCGGCGCTGGCGGGCGTCGGCATCGGCGTGCTGCACGGGCGGCTGCCCGCCGCCGAGAAGGACGCCGCGATGGCCGCGTTCGCGCGCGGCGAGACGCCCGTGCTCGTGGCCACCACCGTCATCGAGGTCGGCGTCGACGTGCCCGAGGCGACGGTCATGGTCGTGCTCGACGCCGATCGCTTCGGGCTCTCCCAGCTCCACCAGCTGCGCGGGCGGGTCGGGCGCGGCACGCAGCCGGGGCTGTGCCTGCTCGTCTCGTCCGCGCCGGAGGGCACGGACGCGGCGACGCGGGTGGCCACGCTCGCCGAGACGACCGACGGCTTCCGGATCGCGGCCGTGGACCTCGAGCTGCGTCGCGAGGGCGACGTGCTCGGCGCGTCCCAGTCCGGCCGGTCCTCGCTGCGCCTGCTGCGCGTCGTGCGGGACGCCGACGTCATCGCCGAGGCCCGCGAGGACGCGGCCGGCGTCGTCGCCGGCGACCCGTCGCTGGCGGGGCACCCGGCGCTCGCGGCCGCCATCGACGAGTTCCTGGACCCGCAGCGCGAGGAGTTCCTCGAGCGGGCCTGAGCGGAGGTGGGCGATGACGAGGATCGTGGCCGGGGTGGCCGGCGGCCGGACCATCGAGGTGCCGGCGTCGGGCACGCGGCCGACGAGCGAGCGCGTGCGCGAGGCGCTCTTCTCGCGCCTCGACCACGCCGACGTGCTCGACGGCGCGACGGTGTGGGACCTGTACGCCGGCTCCGGCGCGCTGGGCCTCGAGGCGGCGAGCCGGGGCGCGGCCGAGGTCGTGCTCGTCGAGGCGCGCCGGGCGGCAGCCGACGTGTGCCGGCGCAACGCCGCGCGGCTCGGCCTCGCGGGCGTGCGGACGGTGCAGCAGCGCGTCGCGGCGTTCCTCGAGCGCGCGCGGGGGCCCGTCGACGTCGTCCTCGCCGACCCGCCCTACGACGTCGGGGAGGGCGAGCTGGCCGCCGCCCTCGCCGCGGTCGTGCCCCACCTCGCGCCGGGCGCCGTCGTCGTCGTGGAGCGCACGAGCCGGAGCCCCGAGCCCGCCTGGCCCGCCGGCGTCGTGCGCACGGGGGAGAAGCGCTACGGCGAGACGGTCCTCTGGTTCGCCGAGCCGACCACGGCGTGACGCCTACAGTGGCAGCGTGAGCATCGCCGTCGTGCCGGGCTCCTTCGACCCGGTGACCCTGGGGCACCTCGACGTCGTGCGGCGGGCCGCCGAGATGTTCGACGAGGTGGTCGTCGCCGTCGCGACCAACGTCGCCAAGCGGCCGCTGCTGCCGGCGGCGGAGCGCGTCGCGCTCGTCGCCGCCGCGGTGGCCGGCCTGCCGCGGGTCCGGGCCGCCGAGGCGCCGGGCCTCCTCGTCGACTTCTGCCGCGAGGTCGGCGCCACCGCCATCGTCAAGGGCCTGCGCTCCGGGGGCGACTACGACGCCGAGCTGCCGATGGCGTGGATGAACCGGCACCTGGGCGTCGAGACGGTCTTCCTGCCGGCCGACCCGGCGGTCGCGCACATCGCGTCGTCGCTGGTCAAGGACGTGGCCCGGCACGGCGGGCCGATCGACGACCTCGTGCCGCCCGGCGCCGCCGCGGTGGTGCGGGCGCGGCTCGCGCAGGAGGGCACATGAGCGGCGAGACCCTCGCGGGGGTCCTCGACGCCATCGCGCAGGCCGTGGAGCACGGCCGGGCGATGCCGATGTCGACGTCGGTGCTCGTCAACAAGACCGAGCTCCTCAGCCTCCTCGACCAGGCCCGCGCGGCCCTGCCGGACCAGCTCGAGGCGGCGGACGAGGTGCTGGCCGACGCCGACGCCGTCATGGCCCGGGCGCGCGAGGAGGCCGAGCGGGTCCTGGCCGACGCGCGGCGCCGCGCCGACGAGCTCGTCAGCCGCGAGTCCGTCGTCGCCGAGGCCCGCGCGGAGGCGGAGCGGATCGTGGCCGATGCGCAGGCCACCGCGGACCGGCTGCGCCGCGAGGCGGACGACTACTGCGACCGGCGGCTGGCCGAGTTCGAGATCGACCTCGGGCGCGTGCTCGCGCAGGTGCAGGCGGGGCGCGCGAAGCTCGCGGGGCGGCTCGGCGAGGACTGAGCGCCGGCACTCCGGTCGAGGGTCGCGTGGACCGGTTGGGTCGCACGACCGCGCGTGCCGTACGATGGGCGGCTGGTCCTGCCGCGCACGGCACGGGCCGAGATCTCACCACCGACCTTGGACTGACGCCGTGGAGCGCCCGACCTCCTCCCCGTTCGTGCTGGACGTGCACGACCTCGACCGCCGACCGGGGACGATGCGGCACCTGCGGCAGACCGTCCCGGCGCCGGTGGACCTCGGCACCGTCGTGATCGGCGTCCCCACCGGCGACGACCTCGACCTCGACCTGCGGCTCGAGTCCGTCATGGAGGGGATCCTCGTGTCCGGCACCGTCCGGGCCCGGGCCGTCGGGGAGTGCGTGCGCTGCCTGGAGGAGGTCGTCGAGGACGTCGACGCCGGCCTGCAGCAGCTGTACGCGTACCCCGAGCGGGCCCAGGCCGCGGCGGAGGACGGGGACGAGGAGGACGTGCCGGTGCTCGAGGCCGACCACGTCGACATCGAGACCGCGGTCCGGGACGCGGTGATCCCCACCCTGTCCTTCCGGCCGCTGTGCACGCCCGACTGCCCGGGCCTGTGCCCCGAGTGCGGGGCGCGGCTCGCTGAGGCCGGGCCGGACCACACGCATGAGACGATCGACCCCCGGTGGGCTGACCTCGGCCGGGTCTTCGACGAGAAGGAGAGCTGACCGTGGCTGTTCCCAAGCGCCGGATGTCGCGCGCCAACACCCGGGCCCGCCGCTCGCAGTGGAAGGCGTCCGCCGCCACGCTGACGACGTGCCCGCGCTGCAAGGCTCCCCGCCTGCCGCACGCGGCCTGCCCGGCCTGCGGCGCGTACAACGGCCGCCAGTACAGCGAGGCGCTCCGGTCGGAGCACGAGCCGCGCTGACGGCGCAGGGTCGATGACCCGGCCTGCCGAGCGGCTCCTCACCGAGCTCGGGGTCCAGCTGGACCCCGAGCTCCTCGTGCTGGCGCTCACGCACCGCTCGTTCGCCCACGAGGCGGGCGGCATCCCCACGAACGAGCGCCTCGAGTTCCTCGGCGACACGGTCCTCGGGCTCGTCGTCACCGAGGCGCTGTACCGCCGGCACCCCGACCTCGCCGAGGGCGAGCTCGCCAAGATGCGCGCGGCCACGGTGTCGCAGCGCTCGCTCGCCGCGATCGCGCGCCGGCTCGACCTCGGCGCGTACCTGCTCCTCGGCAAGGGCGAGCTGGCCACCGGCGGGCGCGACAAGGACTCGATCCTCGCCGACACCCTCGAGGCGCTCTTCGGCGCCGTCTACCTCACGCACGGCCTCGAGGTCGCCCGGGGCCTCGTCGAGCGCCTCGTCAACCCGACCCTCGACGTCGCCGCGGACCTGGGTGCGGGGCTCGACTGGAAGACCTCGCTGCAGGAGGTCGCCGCGCGCCACGGCCTCGGCGCGCCGGAGTACCAGGTGGACGCCGAGGGGCCGGACCACGCCCGCGCCTTCACGGCGCGCATCGTGCTGGGCGGCCGGGTGTGGGGCACCGGCACCGGCTCCGCGAAGAAGGTCGCCGAGCAGGAGGCCGCCGCCGCGGCCTACCGCGCGCTCGTCGCCGCGGAGGACGAGCTGCACCCGACCCCCGGTGCCTGAGCTCCCGGAGGTCGAGACCGTCCGGGACGGCCTGGCCCGGCACGTCGTCGGGCGGACGGTGGAGTCCGTCGAGGTGCGCCGGGCCTCGGCGGTGCGCCGGCACGACGGCGGCCCCGCCGACTTCGAGCGCCGCCTCGTCGGGCGCACGCTCACGGCCGCCGTCCGGCGCGGCAAGTTCTGCTGGCTCGTTCTCGACGACGACCCCGCCGCCGGCGTCCTGCTCGCGCACCTCGGCATGAGCGGGCAGATGCGCGTGCTGCCCCCCGAGACCCCGCCCCACCCGCACACGCGGGCGCGGCTGGCGCTCACGTCGGTGGCCGGGGACGTCGTCCTCGACTTCGTGGACCAGCGCACGTTCGGCTGCCTCGCCGTCGTGCCCGTCGTGGCCACCCCCGACGGCGCGCCCGGCGGGCGGGGGAGCCCGGCCGCCGTCGTCCCCGTCCCCGTGGCGCACATCGCCCGCGACCTGCTCGACCCCGCGCTCGACCGCGCGGCGCTCGAGCGCGCCGTCCGGCGCCGACGCACGGGCCTGAAGCGGGCCCTGCTCGACCAGACCCTCGTGTCCGGCGTCGGGAACATCTACGCGGACGAGGCGCTCTGGCGGGCCCGCGTGCACGGGGCGACCCCGACGGCGACCATCCGCCCGGCCCGCCTGCGGGCCGTGCTCGACGCCGCCGAGGCCGTGCTGCGCGAGGCGCTCGCGGCGGGCGGCACGAGCTTCGACGCGCTGTACGTCGACGTCAACGGGCGGTCGGGGTACTTCGACAGGTCGCTCGCCGTGTACGGGCAGGCGGGCCGCCCGTGCCCGCGCTGCGGGAC
The DNA here is from genome assembly GCA_012514545.1 of Actinomycetales bacterium. GTDB lineage: Bacteria > Actinomycetota > Actinomycetes > Actinomycetales > Cellulomonadaceae > Actinotalea. The sequence continues at coordinate 19,616 of JAAZAC010000007.1, forward strand.
CGCCGTCGTCCGCGAGCCGTTCATGAACCGGTCGTCGTACCGGTGCCCGCAGTGTCAAGTCGTTCCGCGGGCGGCGGGCCTGGCGCGGTCGCGGCGGGGGATTCTCTAGGATGCCCACGTGGCTCACAACACCGACCGTGGCGGCGACATCGCCGTGATGATCGTCGACGACCACGAGGTGGTCCGCCGGGGGATCGCCGAGGTCGTCGACAGGTCCGAGGGCATGTCGGTGGTCGCCGAGGCCGGTTCCGTCGCCGAGGGCGTGCGCCGGGCGACCCTGGTGCGGCCGCAGGTCGTCCTCGTCGACCTGCAGCTGCCGGACGGCACCGGCATCGACCTCATGCACCAGCTGCGCGAGCA
>JAAZAC010000068.1 GCA_012514545.1 Actinomycetales bacterium
CCCCGGCACGCTCGTGCTGAGCCAGGAGGCGGCGCGCGGGGCGGGGGAGACGCCCGAGGAGGTCGTCGCGATCGAGGCGTACGTGCAGCCCAAGATGATCGTGGCCGGCTTCTCCACGGTGACCATCACGTCCGTCGTCGTGACCAGCGTCATCGCGGCGATGATCGGGGGCTGAGGCCCCTCCGGCGGCGCCCCCGCGGGCGCCCGGACGGCCGCCGTCGCGCGCCCTTCACGCGATCGTGGGGCACATTGCGGGCTCATTAAGAGTGGAACCGCTCGAAAAATCCCATCGAGAGGTCACGTTTCCATCTATTGACGGGCGTTTTCCACGGTGGCTAGCGTCCGGGGAACCGTCGGTGGGCAGAGCGGCCCACCGACCCGGAAGGAGACGCACACATGCTCACCCGCAAACGCATCGCGGCCGCCTCCGCGGCGGCCGTCGGCGCGGTCCTCGTCCTCGCGTCGGCATCGGCCGGAGCACCACCGGCATCGCAGGGGATCAAGAACGTCATCCCGATCACGCAGATCCTGTCCTACGGGCAGAAGGTCACGGCGGTGGCCGTCGAGTACGCGCAGGACGTCAACCCGCGCTCGCTGGACCTCGACACGTTCACCGTCTCGGACAGCCTCTACAACTTCCGCTTCAACCCGATCTCGGACCTCACCGACCCGACCAAGCGGGCCGACCGCACCATCACCGCGGTGTACACGAACGACACCCCGAGCCTCGAGGCGGACAAGGAGTCCGACCGCGGGCGTTACGTCATCATCGAGCTCGACCCCATGGACCCGGGCGGCAGCACCGTGATCGCCTGGAACGGCGGCGTCAAGGTCAACACCGACCTGCAGACGCGGGTGCGCCAGGACAAGGACGTGCACGCCCAGCCCGGCAACGGCAAGGGCAACGGGCCGCTGCTCGCCAAGGCGTCGAGCGAGGAGCACGGGCCGACCCAGCCGGCGGTCAACCTGCTCTACGACGACTTCGTCTACGAGCGCTTCGTCACCGCGTCGGGCACCGACGTCCCGTACGCCTACTGGATCCCCGAGGACTACGACCCGGCGAAGCAGTACCCGGTCGTCGTCATCCTCCCGGGCCAGGGCCAGGGCTTCCTGCCCAACGCGGCCGGCGAGGACAACGAGGGCGTCCAGGTGGCGTCGGACATCCCGGCCACCGCGTGGCTCCAGGAGGAGTGGACGGGCACGGACGAGGACGTCATCGTCCTCGCGGTGCAGAACCGCCGCGTGGGCAGCGCCACGCAGCAGTCGGAGCTCATGGTCGAGCTCGTCAACTGGTTCACCAGCGAGTACTCGATCGACACCGACCACATCTACGCCTCGACGGTGTCGTACGGCTCGACGCTCGCGTGGGCCGCGCTGGCGAACCACCCGGGCCTGTTCGACGGCGTGCTCCTCACCGGCGGCTTCGCGGCCAGCCAGGCGCAGGCCGACGCGATCGCCGCGTCGGAGACGCCCGTCTGGATCACGCACGGCACGGGCGACCACCTGCTCAACGTCGTCACCACCGGCCAGGCGTCGTTCAACCGGATCTGGAACGCGTACATGGCGCTCGGCAAGACGCCGGCTCAGGCGTCCAAGCTCGTCAAGTACACCGAGTACCCGCTCGAGGCGTTCTACGAGCCGGACCAGCACCTCGCGGCCGCGCCGACGTACGAGGACTCCTCGATCCTGCGGTGGCTGCTCGCGCAGTGACCGCGTGAGCGGCAGCGTCGCCGTGCGCGTCCCCTGACGCGCACGGCGACGCTGCCTTCGCGGTCCGGCTCAGGCCAGGGCGCGCACGCGGAGGGCGCCTGCGGTCGCCTCGAACGTCGTCGGGGCGGGGGCGGCCGGCAGCGCGGCGGCGCCGACCACGCCGCCCGCGAAGACCTCGAGGACGGGGCCGTCGACGAGCAGGACGGCGCGCCCTGCGAAGGGCATCTCCCACGCCGCGTCGCCGCAGCGCACGGCGAGCCTCGGCCCGCGCGCCTCGAGCCGGGCCGCCACGTGGTCCGCCCGGCGCAGCGCGAGCGTCGCCGTGCGCTCGGCGCCGTCGGCGCCGTCATCGCCGTCGGTGACCCGCCACTCGACGTGGCACGGCCCGACGACGGACCGCGGGCTCCCGTCCTCCGGGCCGGCGACCGCGGTGGCCGCCCGCAGCACCGCGGGGTGCGGCGCGACCTCGAGCCGGTCGCCGACGACGGCGAGGCGGTGCGGCGCCGAGTGCGCGCCCGCCCAGCGCCCGCCCGGGTCCCGCACCCCCCGGAGCCAGTGCACGAGGCCGGGTGCGCCGGCGGCGTCGCGGAACGCCGAGCCCGCGTAGAGCGAGGGGCCGTAGGTGAGGCGGTGCCACCGCTCGGCCACGAAGCGCCCGCCGCGCAGGTCCCCGAGCGCGTACGCCTCGAAGCCCGGGTGCCCGCCGCCCCACGCGGAGACGACGAGCGCCCACCGGTCGTCCACGCGCACGAGCTGGGGGCACTCCCAGATCTCGCCCGTCCACGGGTCGGCGGCCGCGGCGGGCCGGCTCGCCAGGACGCCGTCGTAGGTCCAGCGCGCCAGGTCGTCGGAGCGGAAGGCGAGGGCGGCGCCCGACCCGTCCGCGAGGCCCGCGCCGAGCACCATGAGCCAGGCGTCGCCGTCGTGGGTGACGAACGGGTCGCGCACCGCGGCGAGGTCGACGCCCTCGGGCGGCCCCGCGACGACGGGCCCCTTCGTCCAGGTGCGCCACGCGTCGTCGGCGGGCCAGGCGACCCGGACACGGCCGAGGTGCTCGGCGGAGGCGTCCGCGGACGTGTAGAAGGCCGTCGGGCGGCCGCCCTCGGGCACGACGACGCCGCCCGACCACACGCCGTCGTCGCCGTCGCCGGGGGAGAGGGCCACGGGCTCCTCGCGCCAGTGCACGAGGTCGGTGCTCGTCGCGTGCCCCCAGTGCTGCTCCGGTGCCCACACCGCCGAGCCGGGGACGTGCTGGAAGAAGACGTGGTAGCGGCCGCCGTGGTGGGTCAGCCCGATGGGGTCGTTGATCCAGCCGGAGCGCGCGGTGAGGTGCAGGCGGGGGCGCGCGGCGTCGTCGGCCCCCGGGGTCGGCGCCGTCATCGGGCCGGCCGGGGCGGCGCCACCGACGCGCGCTCGCGGAGCGGCATGGGGACGCGGTGCACGGACCCCCGCGCGCCGGCCTCGTCCCGGCCGGAGATGGCCTCGAGGACGAGCTCGACGGAGCGGCGGCCGAGCTCGTAGTGGGGGATCGCGAACGTCGTCAGCCCCGGCCGCAGCCAGTCGGCGAGGGGGGCGTCGTCGAAGGAGACGATCGAGACGTCGCCGGGGATCGTCAGGCCGGCCTCGTGGATCGCCTGGTACGCGCCGAACGCGAGGCGGTCGTTGAAGGTGATGATCGCCGTGCCCCGCCGGCCGCTGTCGAGGATGCGGCGGGTCGTCTCCCAGCCGAACGGCGGCAGCCAGTCGGGGTGCACGTGACCGCTCGCGGGGCGCAGGCCGGCCTCGCCGAGGACCTCGAGGATGCCCTGGAGGCGCTCGCGGCCGGCGACGGTCCCCGGCGGCGTGTCGTCGGGGCCCGGGCCGGCGCCGATGAGGTGGATCTCGCGGTGGCCGGCCTCGACGAGCAGGCGCGCCGCCGCCCGGCCCGCCTCGAGCTCGTCGGGGACGACGCTCGGGATCCGGGGGCGGGGCATGTCGGCGAGCGCGTTGAGCAGCACCGCGGGCGCGTGGTCCAGGCCCTCGGGGAGCGGGCGCGTCTGCGTGAACATCGAGGCGAGGATGACGCCGTCGACCTGCCGGTCGAGCAGCGCGTCGATGAGCCGGCGCTCGACGGCGGGGTCGCCCTCGGTCTCACCGATGAACAGCATGAGGCCGCGCTCGTGCGCCGCCTCCAGCGCGCCCTTGATCATGTCCCCGGCGAGGAGCGACGTCGCGACGGTGTCGGAGACGAAGCCCAGCGCCAGCCCGGAGCCCTTGCGCAGCCCGACCGAGAGGATGTTGGGGCGGTAGCCGAGGTCCGCGGCGACGTCCTTGACGCGCTGCTGGACGGTGGCCGAGATGCGCAGCTCCTCGCCGCGCCCGGACAGCACGAGGGAGGCCGTCGTCGGCGAGACGCCCGCCGCCGAGGCGACGTCGGCGAGGGTGACCCTCCTGCGACCCACGTGATCCTCCTGTCGGGGCGACATCGTAGGGCCCGCCCGGGCACCGACGGTGGTGACGATCCGGTCACGGAAGTCCGCTCATCGCCCGCAGCGGCTTGACATGCCCGAGGCGCACTGGCAAGACTGCCCGTGCTAAGACGATTTAGCAAGCACGGGCAAGGGGCGCCCGGCCTTCCGTTCGACGATGAAGGGAGACGCTGGTGTCTCGATCTGGTAGATCAGTTCAGCGCGCCGCGCTGACCGCCACGCTGGTCGCGGGTGCCCTCGCACTGGCCGGCTGCAGCAGCCCTGGGAGCAGCACCCCGGAGGAGTCGGAGACGCCCGACGCGAGCGCGCCGTCCGAGTCGGCCACGCCCGACTGCGGCACGGAGCCGGTCACGCTCAAGGCGTACTTCGAGACGGGCTTCCCGCTGCCGAGCGAGCTCGCGGCGGAGTTCGAGAAGCAGTACCCGAACGTGTCGTTCGACATCCGTGAGGACCAGTTCGCCGTGCTGACGCAGAGCGCGCCGCGCGTCCTCGTGGACGACCCGCCGGACCTCATGCGCCTGCCGCAGATGTCCGAGCTGGCGAAGGACGGCCTCCTGCTCAACCTCGACCCGTACGCCGAGGCGTTCGGCTGGGACGAGTGGCCGGCCTCGCAGCTCGAGCAGATGCGCGTGGACGAGAACGGGCGCCGCGGCGACGGCCCGCTCTACGCCATGGGCCTCAACTTCTCGATGACCGGCGTCTTCTACAACAAGGAGCTCGCCGCGCAGATCGGGATGACCGAGCCGCCGAAGACCGTCGCCGAGCTCGACGGCTACATGCAGGCCGCGAAGGACGCCGGCCTGACGCCGCTCGCGCAGTTCAACGGCGGCGCGACGGGTGGCCTCGCGTTCCCGCTGCAGGCCCTCATGGCCTCCTACGGTGACACGAGCGAGATCAACGACTGGATCTACCAGGCGCCCGGCGCGACGATCGTCACCGAGAGCAACATCGCGGCGACCGAGCACCTGCAGCGCTGGGTCGAGGCCGGCTACTTCGCCGACGACGTCAACTCGATGGACTACGCGATGATGATGAGCCGGTTCATCGAGGGCGACAGCGTCTTCATCTTCAACGGCGACTGGGAGTCGGGGAACCTCGACAACCAGATGGCCGGCAACGTCGGCTTCTTCCTCATGCCCCCGCTCGAGGAGGGCGGCTCGTTCGGTGCGATGTCGGCCCCGCTGACGTACGGCATCTCGGCGTACGCGGCGAACCCCGACTGCGCGGCCTTCTTCCTCAACTGGGTGGCCACCGACGAGACGGCGCGCACCATCGCCGTCGAGGTCGGCGGGTCGCACCCGATGGGCCTGGCGGACGCCTACATGCCGCCGATCGCCGAGGGCAGCGTGACCGCCGAGACGCTGGCGGCCGGCGCCGCCATCGGTGAGCAGGACGGCGCGATGGACTTCATCGCCAACGCCACCGGCACCGTGTACGCCGAGGGCTGGACGCCGAACCTGCAGAAGCTCGTCGCCGGCGAGATCGACCCGGTCTCCCTGCTCGAGGCCGTCCAGGCCGAGTACGAGCGCGAGGTCGGCTGATCCATGCCCCAGCGGCAGACCGGACCGACGTCGGGTCTCCGCGAGGTGATGTCCCCGGCTCCCGGTAGCCCGGAGAGCAGGCGCCGCGCCCGCAGGGCGCGGCGCCTGCGCCGGGACGGGCTCGCCTGGCTCCTCGTGGCCCCGGCCGGGATCGCATACGTGCTGTTCGTGCTGCGCCCGATGGCGCAGTCCGTGCAGTTCTCGTTCTACGACTGGGACGGCGTGACCCAGTCCACGTGGGTGGGCCTGGACAACTACGTCCAGGTCTTCCAGAACTCCGAGCTGTACGGCTCGATCGTCAACGCCTTCGAGCTGATCGTGTACTTCAGCATCATCCCGGTGGCGCTCGGGCTGTTCACGGCGAACACCATCCGCAGCTTCGCCACGAGCCGGCTCGCCCTGGTGTCCCGGACGGTCCTCTTCCTGCCGCAGATCATCCCGCTCGTCGCCGCGGGCATCATGTGGACCTGGCTCTACGCGTCGAACGGGACCGTGAACCAGGTCCTGCGGATCATCGGTCTCGACCGGGTGACCCGCGCGTGGCTCGGCGACTTCGGGTCCGCGCTGCCCGCCGTCGGCGTCATCGGCGCCTGGGTCCACTTCGGCCTGTGCATGCTCCTGCTGCTCGCCGGCATGACGAAGATCGACCCGGCCCTCTACGAGGCGGCCCGGATCGACGGCGCGGGCCCGGTCCGCGAGTTCTTCGCCATCACGCTGCCGAGCCTGCGCCAGGAGATCAGCGTGTGCATCACCGTCACGGTGATCGCCGCCCTGGCCAGCTTCGACATCATCTACATCTCCACGCAGGGCGGCCCGGGCAACCAGACGCTGGTGCCCGGCCTGGCGATCTACCGGCTCGCGTTCTTCAGCCGGGAGGTGGGCCTCGCGTCCGCTCTCGCCGTCGTCCTCATGGTGCTCGTGCTCGGCGTGGTCCTCCCGCTGCAGCGGCTCAACCGGGAAGGTGACTCGTGATCGTCGCGCGCCGGGAGGTGTGGGTCGGCCGCACCCTCCTCGTCCTGCTCATGGCCGTCACGATCCTGCCGTTCGTCAGCCTGTTCGTGACGGCGCTGCACCCCGCCGGGACGTACCCGCCCGGGCTCCAGTGGCCCGAGACGCCGCACTGGGAGAACTTCGTCTCCGCGTTCAACGTCGCGAAGATGGGCCAGCTCCTCTGGTCGAGCGTGCTCATCGAGATCGCGGTCGTCCCCGTGTCGCTCGTCATCGCGACGTTCGCCGGGTTCGCGCTCGGCCACCTGCGGCCGTGGGGCGCGCGGCTGGTCTTCGTGGCGTTCGTGCTCGGCCTGACGCTGCCCCGCGAGGGCGTCATCGTGCCGCTGTACTACCAGATGCGCGACTACGGCCTGCTCAACACCCGGTGGGCGATCATCCTGCCGCTCATCGGCCTGTACATGCCGTTCGCGGTGTTCTGGATGCGGGCGCACTTCGTCAACATGCCGGAGGACATCTCCGAGGCCGCCCGCATCGACGGCGCGAACACGTGGCAGCTGTTCTGGCGCGTGCACGTCCCGCTGTCGATGCCCGCGCTCTCGTCGCTGGCGATCCTGCTCTTCCTGTGGACGTGGAACCAGTTCCTCATCGCCGTCGTGCTCGTCTCCGACCCGCTGCAACGGACGATGGCGGGCGCGCTCGGCGCCTTCCAGGGCCAGTGGGGGACCGACATCCCGCTGCTGTGCGCCGGGTCGCTGCTCATCCTGACGCCGACGCTGCTGGTGTTCCTCCTCTTCCAGCGGCAGTTCGTCAGCGCCCTCCTGCAGGGCTCGCTCAAGGGGTGAGGAGTGGACCGACCCCCGTTCGACCCCGACCTGGCGGCCGCGCTCGAGGCGCGGTCCGCCGAGGTGGTCGTGTCCCTGCGGCCGGAGGAGATCCGGCCGCTGCGTGAGCGCGCCGCCTCGCGGGACGACGTCGTCGCGGCGGCCTCGCCCGCCTTCCGCACGTCCGTGCACACCGTGCCGGGCGCCGCCGGCGGGCCGCCCGTCGAGGTGGCCGTCCTGCGCCCGACGGCGGAGCCCGGCCCGGTGCCGTGCCTGCTCCACCTGCACGGCGGGGGGCTCGTGGCCGGGTCGATGTGGGACGACGTCGTGCCCCTCCTCGGCCTGGCCCGGCAGACCGGCTGCGCGGTGGTCTCGGTGGACTACCGGCTGGCGCCCGAGCACCCGTACCCCGCGGCGCTCGACGACGCGCGGGCCGCGCTCCGCTGGGTCGTGACCGAGGGGCGCGCGCTGGGCCTGCGGGCCGACGCCGTCGTGCTCGAGGGCGTCAGCGCGGGCGGCGGGCTGGCCGCCGCGCTCGCCCTGCGCGCGCGCGACGACGGCGGGCCGCGGCCCGCCGGGCAGATGCTCGTCTGCCCGATGCTCGACGACCGCAACGACTCGGCGTCGGGCGCCCAGATGGCCGGGTACGGGGCATGGGACCGGACGGCGAACGCGACCGCGTGGCGCGCCTACCTCGGCGACCTCGTGGGGGAGCCGGACGTCCCGCCGTACGCGGCGCCCGCGCGCGCGGCCGACCTGCGGGGCCTGCCGCCGACGTTCGTCGACGTCGGGTCGGCGGAGACGTTCCGCGACGAGGCCGTGGACCTGGCCCGCCGGATCTGGGCGTGCGGCGGCGACGCCGAGCTGCACGTGTGGCCGGGCGGCTTCCACGGGTTCGACCACTTCGCGCCCGACGCGCCGATCTCCGCCGACGCGCGGGCCGCGCGCGTACGCTGGCTGCGGCGCCTGATCGCGCGCCTGCCCGCGGGAGGTGCCCGATGAGCGTCCTCGACGCGCTCGAGGCGGCCCTGCCCTGGACGCCCGTCCCGGTGCCGGACGACATCCCCACCGGCGACATGCCGGGGGACCGGGTCACGATCCGCGAGGAGCACGTGCGCCGCGCCCAGGCGCTGGTGCCGATGCTCGTCGGCGAGCTCGTGCCGGTGGTGCGGGCGAGCGAGGCGTCGCGGGCCGTCGTCGCGGTGTGCGGCGGCTCGGGCGTGGGCAAGTCCGAGGTCGCGTCGGTGGTCTCCTACCTGCTCGGGACGGTCGGCGTCGGCTGCTACACGCTCTCGGGCGACAACTACCCGCGCCGGATCCCCAGCCAGAACGACGCCGAGCGCCTGCGCATCTTCCGGGAGGCCGGCGTCCGCGGCCTGCTCGCCGAGGACGCGTACGACGCCGAGCGGGCCGTCGTCCTGCGCCGGCTGCAGGCGGCGGAGGTGGACGCCGACCCGGCCGCCGCCGTCGAGCACCCCTGGCTGGCGGCCTACCAGCGCGCGGGGCGCGAGGGCCTGCGCGGCTACCTCGGCAGTCCGGCGGAGATCGACTTCGAGCACCTGTCCGACATCGTGGCCCGCTTCAAGGCGGGGGCGCCCGCGCTCCACCTGCGCCGCATGGGGCGCGGCCCGGCCGACCTCTGGTACGAGCTCGTGGACCTCACCGGCGTCGACGTCCTCGTGGTCGAGTGGACGCACGGGAACAGCGAGCACCTCGTCGGCGTCGACGTGCCGGTGCTGCTGCACAGCACGCCCGAGGCCACGCTCGAGCACCGGCGCGCCCGGGCCCGCGACCGCGCGCCGGACAGCCCGTTCACGACGATGGTGCTCGAGGTGGAGCAGGAGCTGCTCGAGCGCCGGGCCGCCGCCGCGCGGATCATCATGACCCCGGACGGGGAGCGCCTGAGCCACGAGCGGTACGCCGAGCTTCTCGCGGGAGGCGGTCGTGGCTGACGGCCCCGCCTCCGCGCGCCCGATGCTCAACCTGTACCCGGACAGCGTCGGGGGACGGCTGGCGGGCGCGGTGAGCCTGCTGGCCCGGCCCGAGCTCGCCGGCGTGTTCGACGCGGTGTACGTGCTGCCGAGCCTCTTCCACACCGACCTCGACCGCGGGTTCTCCGTCATCGACTACGGGCTGGACGAGCGCCTCGCGACGCACGACGACCTGGCGGCGCTGCGCGACCTCGGGCTCGACCTCAAGCTCGACGTGGTGCTCAACCACTGCTCGGTGCTGTCGCCGCAGTTCCAGGACCTGCTGCGGCGCGGCGACGCGTCGCCCTACCGCGACTTCTTCGTCGACTGGAACCGCTTCTGGGCGGGCCACGGCGAGATGACCGACGAGGGGTACGTCCAGCCCGACCCGGAGCTGCTCGCCCCGATGTTCTTCCGCAAGCCCGGGCTGCCCATCCTCATGGTGCGGTTCCCGGACGGCCGGGACGTGCCCTACTGGAACACCTTCTACCAGGAGGTCGTCTACCCGCGGCTGGACCCGCAGGACCTCATGGCGGAGATGCCGATCCAGTACGGCACCGCCCGGGAGGTGGCCGCGCTGGTCAACGCGGCGCTCGACGCCGGACGGGCCCCGCGCGAGATCGAGTGGGGCGCCTACGAGCGCTACCGCGAGCCGGTGACCCGCCTCCTCGCGGACCGGCGGCGGTACCTCGGCCAGATGGACGTGAACGTCCGGTCGCCCCTCGTCTGGGACTTCTACGAGGAGACGCTGCGCACGCTCGCCGGGTACGGGGCGTCGATCGTGCGGCTCGACGCGTTCGCGTACGCCTCGAAGGTCCCCGGTCGGCGCAACTTCCTCAACGAGCCGGAGACCTGGGAGGTGCTCGGCCGGCTCCGCGGGATCGCCGACGGCCTCGGCCTGTCGCTGCTGCCCGAGATCCACGCGACGTATGCCGAGGGGGTGCACGAGCGCATCGCCCGGGAGGGCTACCTCACCTACGACTTCTTCCTGCCCGGGCTCATCCTCGACGCGTTCGAGCGGGCCGACGCGAGCACGCTGGAGCGCTGGGCCGGGGAGGTCGTCGAGCGGGGGATCCGCACGGTCACCATGCTCGGCTGCCACGACGGCATCCCGCTCCTCGACCTCGAGGGCCTGGTGCCCACCGAGCGGATCGAGGCCCTCGTCGGGACGGTCGTCGAGCGCGGCGGGCACGTGAAGAACCTGCACGGGCAGCGGGAGACGTACTACCAGGTCAACGCCACGTACCACAGCGCGCTGGGCGCGGACGACAGGTCCCTGCTCCTCGCCCGGGCGATCCACCTGTTCATGCCCGGCCGCCCGCAGGTCTGGTACCTCGACCTCTTCGCCGGCACGAACGACCACGAGGCCGTCGCCCGCGCGGGCGTGGGCGGCCACAAGGAGATCAACCGCACGAACCTGACCGCGGAGGAGGTCGAGCGCCGCCTCGCGTGGCCGGTGGTCCGCGACCAGCTCACGCTGCTGCGCTTCCGGCACGCCTCGCCCGCGTTCGGCTTCGACGCGCGGCTCGAGATCCTGCCCGCGCCGCCCGGCCGGCTGGCCTGGCGGTGGACCGGGGAGGGCGGCGCGACGGCGCTGCTCGAGGCGGACCTCGCCACGCGCTCGTTCACGGTGTCCGACGGCGAGGGGAACGTCGTCCTCGCGCAGTAGGTCCGCGCGCTGGTCGGCGTCGTCGGCGTCGTCGGCCGACTGCTGCCGCGTGCCCGCCCGCGGGGCATCCGCGCGTGCGCGCCCTGGCGGGCGTCCCGGCGTGCAGGTGTTGGCGCGGGTGCCGGCAGGGGAGGGGCACCCCTGCCGGCACCCGGGTCCCGGGCGCGGCGCCGCCGTCCGGTGTCGTGGCTCCGCCCGGTCGCCCTGGGGCGACCCGGCGGCCGACCGACACGTCGGCGGCGGGCTGCGACAACGGTGACAGTACGGACCCCGGCCGCGCCCGTCAATACTGCTAAAGGAGGGATCTCTGGCCGCGAATATTGTTGGTATTGCTTTTAATGTGGCGCCGCCGATACGCTCAGCGGCCATGAGCATCCCCCGCGCCGTGGCGGGCTCGGCGCCACGTGCCGTCCTCGCGGAGCTGGCCGACGGCGGCCGCCTCACGGCCGCCGAGATCAGCGCCCGGACGGGCATCCCCCGCAGCACCGTCATCCAGGCGCTCCGCCGGCTCGCCGCCGCCGGGGAGGTCGACCAGCACGAGGCGGGGCCCCGCGGTCGGGGCCGGCCCTCGCACGAGTGGTCCGTCGCCCGCCCGCCCGGCCCGCTCGCCGTCGTCATCGCGACGGCGCACGGGACCGTCGTCGGGGTCGTCGCGCCGGACGGGCGCGTGCTGGGCTCGCGCGAGGCGGAGCCGCTCGAGGCCACCGGGGAGGGACGGCGCGCGGGGCCCGCGCTCGAGGCCCTCGACCGGGCGGTCGTCGAGGCGGGGGTGACGGCGGACGGGCTCTCGATGGCCGTCGTCGGGCTGCCCGGACCCTCGGAGTTCGCGGCGGACGGCAGGGGGCGCACCGCCGCGCCGCCGAGCGGGCACCTGCGCCGGTTCCGCACGTGGGACGGCGGCTCGCCCGTCGACCGGCTCGCCGAGCACCTCGGCCGCCCCGTCTACAGCGAGAACGACGCGAACCTCGCCGCGCTCGGCGAGGCGGTCCTCGGCGCGGGGGCGGGGTACGACACCGTCCTGCACGTGAGCCTCGCCCACGGCACGGGCGCGGGGCTCGTCATCCGGGGCCGGCTCCACCGGGGCCGCGGCGGCCTCGCGGGGGAGATCGGTCACCTGCACCAGTCCGACGAGGGGCCCCTGTGCCACTGCGGGGCGCGCGGCTGCTTCTGGCAGAGCCGCAGCGTGCCCGCGCTCCTCGGCGCGCTCGCGGAGGCCCACGAGCGGCCGTTCACGCTCGCCGACGTCGCGCGCGCCGCCGCGGACGACGACCAGGACGTGGTGCGCGCGCTGCTGGGCTTCGGGCACGCGCTCGGGCGGCGGCTCGCCGACGCCGTCGTGTTCGTCAACCCCGACGCGATCGTGGTCGACGGCGGACTGGGCGCCGCGAGCGAGGTCGTGGCCCAGGGCGTGCGCGACGGCGTGCAGCGCTACGCGCCGCCGACGATCGCCCGGGCGACGGACGTGCTCGTCGGCGCGTGCGGCGAGGGGGCCGCGCTCGCGGGCGCCGCCGCGCTCGCCCGGACCGAGGGGCTGTTCGCCCGGCAGGCCCGGTCGGCCGGGGCCTGAGAGCCCCTCGCCGGCCGCCGGGAGCGCGCCGGCCCCACAACGGCGAAGGCCCCGCCGGGGCGGGGCCTGACCTGCGGTGATGCTGTCTGGCTCCCGCGACTGGACTCGAACCAGTAACCGTCCGATTAACAGTCGGATGCTCTGCCAATTGAGCTACGCGGGATCGTGCGCCCGGCAATGCTACCCGATGCGCGAGGGTGCTCCCGACCGTCAGAGGAGCCCCGCGGCCTCCCGCACGTGCTGCTCCGCGGCGTCGACGGCGGCCGCCGTCCCGGGGTCGTCGAGGTCCACGCCGCCCGGGCCGATGACCTGCGTGAAGAGCGCCCCGTCGCCGTCGCGACGCAGTACCACCTGCACCACCCGGCGGCCCGGCAGGTCCACCCGCTCGCGGTGCACGACCGACGAGTCGACGCACTGCCGCAGGGCCGCGGGGAACTCGTGCGCGCGCTCGTCGGCGAGGCCGAGCCGGGTCTCGCTGCCGTCCACCCACTCGACGGCCACCGCGGCCTCCTCCGCGTCGAGCCGGGCGACCGTGACGTCGGTCCACGGCCGGCGGAGCTCGGGGCCGTCGTCGGGCACGACGACGAGCGCGTGCGTCGTCGCCGCGGCCCACCCGTCCGTCAGGCGCGCGTGGGCGAGCACGCGCTCGCCGGCGCGCACCCCGAGGCGGGCGCGGACGTCGTCGGGCAGGGCAGAGCGACGGAAGAGGGGCATGGGCCCAACTTAGCCGCGCCGCCCGCGCGCGGGGCGCGACCTCGGCCGCAGGGCCGCGGGTAGCCTGGCGCCAGCGCCCGGGTCGCCGGGCCGGGGCCAGTAGCTCAGCAGGTCAGAGCAGCGGACTCATAATCCGTCGGTCGCGGGTTCGAGCCCCGCCTGGCCCACCCGCCCCGGCCCGCCACGTCCGCCCCCCTCGGCACCGCGCTCCGCCGGGGTTACCCTGCGAGGGTCGCGTGCGCGCCCCCCACGCCGGTGGACACCCACGAGTGGACGCGACGCCGCCCCGGGCGCCTCGAAGGAGGAACACGTGGCTCCCGTCGACATGCTCGGTCTCGTCGCGGGCGCCTGGGGGGTGGCGATGGCCGTCTCCCCGGCCCTGCAGATCCGCCGCATGCTGCGCACCCGCTCGGCCGAGGACGTCTCGCTCGGCTACTTCGGCGTGCTGCTGCCCGGCTTCGTGCTGTGGATCGCCTACGGCGCCGCGCGGGGCGACCTCGCGCTCGTCGTGCCCAACACCGTCGCGACCTGCGTGACGCTCACGACCGTGCTCGTCGCCGTGCGCCTGCGGTCCGCGCGGGAGCGGCTCGCCCCGGAGGGCTGACCTCCCGGCCGCACCGGCCACCCGCGTGGCCGCTGGCACGGGATCGTGACGGGCTGTCAGAATCATCCCGACCGAGGGAGGTCCTCATGCGTGCCCGTCGTGCCCTTGTCGTCCCTCTGCTCGTGCCCGTCCTGGCGCTCGGCCTCGCCGGCTGCACCGGCGACGACGACCCGCCCGCGGATCCCGAGACGTCCGCGCCGGAGACCGAGGAGCCGAGCGCCGAGCCGACGCCGAGCGAGGAGCCCAGCTCCGAGCCGACCGTCGAGCCGCACCCGGCGTTCGCCGACCTCGTCATCACGACGAGCGGGCTCGGCCCCCTGACCGTGGGCGTGCCGCCCGAGTCCAACCCGGGCGCGGAGATGATCGCGCTCGACCCCGAGGCCTGCGTGAGCGACGAGCTGGGCACCCCGGAGAACCCGGCCCGGTGGCTCGCCGAGGGGTACCCGACGGACACCAACTACATGGGTGAGCCCGCCACGCCGTTCTACGTCGACGCCGACGACCGCGGCGTGCACCGCATCGACGTCATGGGCACGAGCCCGCACACGCCCGACGGCATCCACGTCACGTCGACGCTGGCCGAGCTGCGGGCGGCCTACCCGGCGCTCGAGGGCCCGTACGCGGGTCCGGTCTCGCAGGTCTGGTGGATCACCGACGAGGCCGGGACGCTCGTCTTCGAGACCCAGGGCGACGCGGACGGGATGCTGCCGGCCGGCACCCCGGAGATGGTCGTGCTCATCCGCGTGCTCGAGCCGGGCATGAGCCCCGAGTTCGCCGCCGCGAACAGCGGCAACGTCGCCGGGGCGTGCTTCTGACCCGCGCCCTGTGACGCGCCGGCGGCGCGCGACGGTGAGTCGCGCGCCGTCACAGCGACTGCGCGACCGTCACGAGGAACGCGAGCGAGCCCACGGCGAGCGCGCCGACGGCGGCCCGGAACCAGCGCCGCTCGTCCTCCGTGCGGCCCGCCTGGCCGTGCCGGAACGCGACCACGAGCGCACCGGCCCCGCCGATGGTGAGCACGCCCCCGATGACGAGCGTCACGATCTCCACAGGGGCAGTCTCGCCGATCGCGGCGGGGCCGCGCGCGCTCGCCCGCGTCCCGGCCGCCGCGGGCCCGGGCGGGTCAGCTGTCGGATCCCGTGCCCGACCCGGCGTCCCCGTCGCCGCCGGCGCGCGAGCGCACGGTGTCGGTGGCCTGGCGCACCGCGCCGGTGACCTTCTCCTTGATCTCCGGCGCCTTCTCCTTCACCAGGGCGCTGGCGCGCTGCTCGACGTCGGACACCGTGCTCTTGACCCGCGGGTCCTCCCACACCTTCTGGGCCTGCTCGCGGATCTTCTCGAACTGCTCGCGCCCGGCGCGCGTGCCGAGCACGTAGCCGATCGCACCGCCGATGAGGAAAGCTGCCTTCGTCCGCATGGAGCACGTCCCTTCCGTCGTGGTCGGTCGCGTGGCCGGCGACCGCAAGTCCGTCTCTCTGCTCACGAGCCTAGGTCCGGCGCGCCCACTCTGCGCGCCGGTCGCCCGCCCGATCGGCTCGGTCGGGCCCGGCGGCGACCGGCCCGCCGTCGGGCGCGGCGGTCCGGGCGGCGCGCCGCGCATGGAAGGATTGGCGGCATGGCCATGCGTGAGATCCGCGTCGTCGGCGACCCCGTGCTGCGCACCCCCTGCGAGCCGATCCGCGAGATCGACGACCGGGTGAAGGCGCTGGTCGAGGACCTGCTCGAGACCGTCGACGCCGAGGGCCGCGCCGGCCTCGCGGCCAACCAGATCGGCGTCGGGCTGCGCGCGTTCTCCTGGAACATCGACGACGAGATCGGCTACGTCCTCAACCCCCGCCTCGTCGAGGTCTCCACCGACGAGTACCAGGACGGCGACGAGGGCTGCCTGTCCGTGCCGGGCCTGTGGTTCCCCACGCGACGGGCGTGGTACGCGCGGGTCGTGGGGGAGGACCTCGACGGCCGCGAGGTCGTCGTCGAGGGCACCGAGCTCATGGCGCGTTGCCTGCAGCACGAGTGCGACCACCTCGACGGCATGCTCTTCCTGGACCGCCTCGAGCGCGCCGAGCGGAAGAAGGCGATGCGCGCCATCCGCGAGCAGCTCGGCTGAGGCGCCCCGCACCGTTCGCCCGCCCGACGGCGATCCTGCTGGCCCTGGCGGCCGACGTCGGGCATGCTGGTGCTGCACGCCGCGACACAGCGTGTCGTCGCCGTCGATCGAGGACGTTGGGGAAGGCGCACCTCGACCGAGCGGAGGATCGACATGGCCGGTGCCATCACCCGCGGCGTCCTTTTCGTGCACTCAGCGCCCCGCGCGCTCTGCCCGCACGTGGAATGGGCGGCCGGCGGGGTCCTCGGTGCGCGCGTCGCGATGGACTGGACGGAGCAGCCGGCGGCGCCCGGCATGTTCCGCGCCGAGCTCTCCTGGCAGGGCGTGCAGGGCACGGGCGCGCGGCTGACGTCCGCGCTGCGCGGCTGGGCGCACCTGCGCTACGAGGTCACGGAGGAGCCGAGCCACGGCGCCGACGGCGCCCGCTGGAGCCACACGCCGGACCTCGGCATCTTCCACGCGGTCACGGACGTGCACGGCAACGTCCTCGTGCCCGAGGACCGCGTGCGCGCGGCGCTGGAGCACGTCGGCGACCCGGCGCGGCTGCGCCGCGAGCTCGAGCTCGCGCTCGGGCAGGCGTGGGACGACGAGCTGGAGCCGTTCCGGTTCGCGGGCGCGGGCGCGCCCGTGCGGTGGCTGCACCGCGTGGGGTGAGCCGGGCGGCCTCAGGCCGTGCTCAGCACCAGGGCGACGTTGTGCCCGCCGAACCCGAACGAGTTGTTGATCGCCGCGAGCTGCCCGTCGCGCAGCGGCCGCGGGGTGTCGCGCACGAGGTCCAGCGCGAGCTCCGGGTCCGGCCGGCTGACGTTGATCGTCGGCGGCGCCGTGCGCTCGTGCAGCGCGAGCACCGTGAAGATCGTCTCCACCGCCCCGGCGCCGCCCAGCAGGTGGCCGGTCATCGACTTCGTCGCCGACAGCGCCACGCCGTCCGCCGCGTCGCCGAGCACCGCGCGCACGCTGCGCGCCTCGATGAGGTCGCCCACCACCGTGGAGGTGGCGTGCGCGTTGACGTGCGCGACGTCGTCGGGCGCCACGCCGGCGTCGGCGAGCGCCGCGCGCATCGCGGCGACCTGACCGCGCCCCTCCGGCTCGGGGGAGGTGATGTGGTAACCGTCCGCGGACAGGCCCACGCCCGCGAGCCGCGCGTACACGCGGGCCCCGCGGGCCCGGGCGTGCTCCGCGCTCTCCAGCACGACGATGCCCGCGCCCTCGCCGAGCACGAACCCGTCGCGCTCGACGTCGTACGGCCGGGACGCGCCCGCCGGGTCGTCGTTGCGCGTGGACAGCGTGCGCGAGGCCGCGAACGCGGCGAGCGGCATCGGGTGGATCGCCGCCTCCGTGCCCCCCGCGACGACGACGTCGGCGCGGCCCGTGCGGATCATGTCGGCCGCGTAGCCGATCGCCTCGGCGCCCGATGCGCACGCCGACACGAGGGCGTGCGCCCCCGCCTGCGCGCCCAGCTCGAGCTCGACGTAGGCGGCGGGGGAGTTCGGCATGAGCATGGGCACCGTCATCGGCAGGACGCGCCGCGCGCCCTTCTCCCGCAGGGTGTCCCACGCGTCGAGGGTGGTCCAGATGCCGCCGATGCCCGAGGAGACCACCGCGCCGAGGCGCACCGGGTCCACCTCGGGGGCTCCGGCGTCGGCCCACGCCTCCCGCAGCGCGACGATCGCGTACTGGGCCGACGGGTCCATGCGCTTGAGCTCGGGGCGGCTGAGCACCTCGGCGGGGTCCACGCGCACGCGCGCGGCGAAGGTCACCGGGATGTCGTAGGTCTCGGCCCAGTCGTTGTCCAGCGTGCGCGCGCCGGACTCGCCGGCCAGCGCGGCGGCCCAGGTGCTGCGCACGTCGCCGCCGAGCGGCGTGGTCGCGCCGAGTCCGGTGATGACGACCTCGGGTGCGGTCACGGGATCCTCCTGCGGGTGGCCCGACGGCGGGCGCCGGGTCGGTCCGCCGCGGGGCCGCGGCGGGTGGGGTCGACCGGGCCCCCGGCGGGACGACCGCCGGAGGCCCGGGACGCTGCGGGGGGCGTCAGGACTGCGCGCCCACGATGTACGCGACCGCGTCGCCGACGGTCGTGAGGTTCTTCACCTCGTCGTCGGGGATACGGACGGAGAACTTCTCCTCGGCCAGGGTGACGATCGTCATCATCGACAGCGAGTCGATGTCGAGGTCGTCGGTGAAGGACTTCTCCGGCGAGACGGAGTCGGTCGGCAGCCCGGTCTCCTCGCTGACGATCTCGGCCAGGCCGGCCAGGATCTCCTGCTCGCTGTACGCCATCGGTTCTCTCCTCGGGGTGGTGGGTCCGCGGACCCGGGGGTTGCGGGCTCGGGGCCCGGCGGTTCAGGGAAGCACGACGACCTGGGCGGCGTACACCAGCCCGGCGCCGAACCCGATCTGGAGGGCCAGCGCGCCGCTGCCCACCTGACCCTCGCGCCGCAGGCGCTCGGCCGCGAGCGGGATGGACGCCGCCGACGTGTTGCCGGTGTCGGCGATGTCGCGGCCGACGACGACGGTCTCCGGCAGGCGCAGCTGCTTGACCATCTGGTCGATGATCCGCATGTTCGCCTGGTGCGGGATGAAGGCGTCGATGTCCTCGGGCGTCACGCCGGCGGCGGCCATGGCCTTCTCGGCGACCGGCGCCATCTGCCACACGGCCCACTTGAAGACGCTCGCGCCCTCCTGGCGCAGGGTCGGCCACGCGGTGCCCTGCTCGAACGCCTCCTTCCAGGAGGCGGTCTGGCGGATGAGGTGGCCCTGGCCGGCGGAGCCCCACACGGTCGGGCCGATGCCGGGCGTGTCCGACGCCCCGACGACGGCGGCCCCCGCGCCGTCCCCGAGCAGGAACGAGATCGAGCGGTCCGTGGGGTCCACGAAGTCGCTCATCTTCTCGGCGCCGATGACGAGCACGTGCTGGGCGGCGCCCGCGCGGACGAGCGCGTCGGCCTGCCCGATGGCGTACGTGTAGCCGGCGCAGGCGGCCGACACGTCGTACGCGGCGGCCGGGAGGGCGCCGAGGCGGTCGGCGAGGAGCGCGGCCGCGGACGGCGTCTGGTGGAAGTACGTGGTGGTCGCGAGGATCACCGCGTCGACGTCGGACGGGGCGAGGCCGGCGTCGGCGATCGCCGCCCGGGCGGCCGCCTCGGCGAGGTCGACGACGTCGGTGTCCGGGCCCGAGCGGCGGCGGGTGACGATCCCGGTGCGCTGGCGGATCCACTCGTCGGAGGAGTCGATCGGGCCGGCGATCTCGTCGTTCGTGACGACCCGCTCGCCGCGGACGCCACCGAGGCCGAGGATCCGCGTGGCGGCCGGGCCGGTGCTCTGGGTCAGGGTCGGGCGGGTCACGCCGTGGCCTCCTCGGTGCGGGTGGAGTGGCGCCGGGCGAGGTCGCGGGCGGCGTCGAGGTCGGCGGGGCTGGACAGCGCGACGGTCTCCACGCCGGGCAGCGCGCGCCGGGCGAGGCCGACCAGCACGCCGGCCGGCGCGAGCTCGACGAGGCCGGTGACCCCGAGGCGCTGCAGCGTGGCCTGGCACAGGTCCCAGCGCACGGGGGCGACCACCTGCTCGGCGATCCGCCGCAGCACGTCCCGGCCGCGCCCGAACGGCGCGCCGTCGTGCGCGGGGTAGGGCTCGCCGTCGGCGTCGGAGAGGAGCGGGAGCGCGGGGTCCTGCGCGGACCAGGCCTCGGCGCGCGGCGCGAACTCCTCGAGCGCGGGCCGCATGTAGGGCGTGTGGAACGCGCCCGCGACCTGCAGGGGGATGACGCGCGCGCGGGCCGGCGGCTCCGCGGCGAGCCGCGTGAGCGCGTCGAGCGCGCCGGCCGCGACCACCTGGCCGCTGCCGTTGACGTTCGCGGGGTGGAGGCCGGCGGCCTCGATCGCGGCGAGGACGGCCTCCGGGTCGCCGCCGACGACGGCGCTCATGCCGGTGGGCTCGAGCGCGGCGGCCGCGGCCATGCTGCGGGCGCGGTGCGAGACCAGCCCGACGGCGCCGCCGTCCGTGAGCACTCCGGCCACCGCGGCCGCGGCGATCTCGCCCACCGAGTGGCCCGCGGTCACGTCGACGACCTCGGTCGCCTCCCGCCCGTCGAGCAGGGCGCGGAGCGCCACGAGCGAGGCGGCCACGATGAGGGGCTGCGCGACGGCCGTGTCCCGGATGGTGTCGGCGTCGGACTCGGTGCCGTGGCGGACGAGGTCCGTGCCGGACGCCGCCGAGAGCTCATCCAGCCGCTCCGCCACGCCGGGCAGCTCCAGCCACGGACGCAGGAAGCCCGGGGACTGCGATCCCTGCCCGGGGCACACGACGGCTAGCACCCGTCCACTGTGCCGAACCCCCCGGGGGCGACCGGCCTCCGACGCCCACCAACCTCCGGCAGTCTCCTTGTCGGCAACCTACAAGGGGCGGGTGAATGGCGCGGGCGCGCCGCGCGGGTGGGGCGGACCGGTGCCGGGCCTCAGCGCCCGGCCTCGAGGCGGCCCAGCGCCAGCGCGGTCTGCAGGACGTACCCCTCGCGTGGGTCGAGCGGGTCCCAGCCCGTGACCTCCGCGACCTTGCGGAGCCGGTACCGCACGGTGTTGGGGTGCACGTACAGCACGCGCGCGGCGGCCTCGAGGGACCGGCCGTGCTCGGCGTGCGCCGCGAGGGTCTCCAGGAGCGAGCCGCCCGCCGCCCGGAGGGGCTCGTAGACCTGCTCGACGAGGGTCCGGCGCGCGAGGGGGTCGCCGACGAGCACCCGCTCGGGGAGGAGGTCGTCCGCGGCCACGGGGCGCGGCGCCGTCGGCCACGCGCGCGCGGCGGCGTGCCCCGCCAGCGCCGCGGCCGCCGAGCCGCCGGCCTGCTCGAGCGCGTCGACGGTGGGGCCGATGACCACGGGCCCCGGCCCGAACCGGGGGACGAGCGACGCCGCCCCCGCGCGCAGGTCGCCGTCGCCGCCGAGCACGAGGACGACGCGGTCGCCGTGGATGCCGACGAGCGCGTCGTCCGCGGCGCGGCGGGTGGCCCGGCGCAGCTCGGCGGCGCGCACGTCGTCGAACGGCTGCGCGGCCGTGCCCACCATGACGAGGACCTTGCCGTGCCCGCCCCAGCCGAGCGCCGCCGCGCGGGAGCGCAGGGCGTCGTCGGCGTCGCCCCGCACGACGGCGTCGACCACGAGGGCCTCGAGGCGCGCGTCCCAGGCGCCGCGGGCCTCGGCGGCGCGGGCGTAGACCTCGGCGGCGGAGAACGCGACCTCGCGGGAGTAGCGCAGCACCGCCTCGCGCAGGTCGCGCTCCGCGCCGGGGGCGGCGAGGCGGTCGCTGTGGTCCTCGACGACCTCGACGAGCACCCGGACGAGCTGGAGCGTCTGCTGCAGCGAGATCGAGCGGGTCAGCTCCGGGGGCGCGGCCGCGAAGATCTCGTGGGCGCCGTGCGGCGGGCTGCTGGGGTCGGCGAACCACGTGACGAAGCTCGAGATGCCGGCCTGCACCACGAGCCCGACCCAGGACCGGTCCTCCGCCGGCAGCGCGCGGTACCACGGCAGCGCCTCGTCGAGCTTGCGCATCGCGGCGGCGGCGAGGAGGCCGCTCCCGTCGTGGAGGCGGCGCAGCGTGTGCGCCTGGTCGCGCGTCGGGGCGGGCATGGCGACGAGGATACGGGTCGAGGCGCCCGCGTGGACACACCGCGTTGTAGAGAGTCCACAAGGCCGCGCACGTCGCGGCGCGGCGCCCGCGTCCGCGGCGCGGCGGCCGAGCCGGTGCGGAAGGTCACGGGAGGCTATCGTCGCCGTATGGATTTCCTCCCGCGCTTGCGTCGACTGGTGCGCCGACCGGCGTCGGGCTACAAGGTCGGGCTCCGGCGGCCGACGTCGCTCGGCCGGCGCGACAGCGTCCGGGAGGACGCGGTGCGCGTGAAGCTCTCCGAGGACCCCAACGACGCCAAGGCGTTCGGGGCGCTCGCGGAGATGGTGCGCCGCCGCGCCGCGGAGGGCCCGCCCGACGACCCGCTGGCGGCGCCCCACGACGAGCACGAGAAGCAGCGGGCGGCCGACCTCGCGGTGTGGGCTCTCGCCGAGGAGCTGGCGGGGCACCCGCGGGCCTGGTACCCGCTCGTCGAGCTCGCGCGGCTCTCGATCCGCGACGACCACGAGGGCGCGCTGCGCCGCCTCGCCACCGCCGCGGAGCGGGACCCGAGCGGGCACGCCCTCATCGAGGGCCTCGCCATGCTGCGCGAGGCCGGGCTCCCCGTCGAGGCGCTCAACCTGGGCGTGGGGCACTGGCGCGTGAAGTAGCAGCCGGTCGAGGTGGCGCGCCAGCTCGTGCTGGCCGCGCTCGAGGCCGACCGGCCCCTGGACGCCAAGCAGCACCTCGCCGCGCTCGACCTGCACCCCGACCAGGCGGCCGTGGCGGCCGCCCGGCGCGGCCTGGAGCCGCTCGTCGCGCAGGCCGAGCAGCGCATCCCCGGCACCTGACGCCGGCGACGCCTCTCCGGCGCCTGCGCCGATCCGACGCCGGCGCCCCGCACGGGGGTGGTCAGCGACGGGTCAGGAGTCGCCGCCCGCCGTGCCGGACCGGCCGGCCCGCACGTCGTGCAGCTGGTACCGCTCGATCGCCTGCCGCACCGCGTCGCCCGGCATCTCGCCGCGGCGGGCGAGGAGCTGCAGCACCTTGGCCGCCGTCGTCGGGCCGTCGATGTGGAAGTACCGGCGCGCGGCCTGGCGGGTGTCGCTGAAGCCGAACCCGTCGGCGCCCAGGGTCGCGTAGTCGCCGGGGATCCACGCGCGCACCTGGTCGGCGAGCAGGTGGTTGTAGTCCGACGTCGCCACGAACGGGCCCTCGGCACCCTGCAGCTTGGCGGTGAGGTACGGCACGCGCGGCTCGTCGTCGGGGTGGAGGAAGTTGTGCTCCTCCGCCGCCAGCGCGTCGCGGCGCAGCTCGTTCCAGCTCGTCACCGACCAGACGTCCGCCTGCACGCCCCAGTCGGCGGCGAGGATCTCCGACGCCTCGAGCGCCCACGGGACGCCGACGCCGGACGCGAGGATCTGCGCGCGCGGCCCGGTGCCCTCGGCGCGGTGCACGCGGTGGATGCCCCGCAGGATGCCCTCGACGTCGACGTCCGCCGGCTCCGCGGGCTGCGGCATCGGCTCGTTGTACACCGTGAGGTAGTACATGACGTTCGGGTCGCGCGGGTCGCCCTCGCCGTACATCCGCTGGATGCCGTCGCGGACGATGTGCCGGATCTCGTACGCCCAGGCCGGGTCGTAGTGCACGACGGCGGGGTTCGTCTGGGCGAGGATCGGCGAGTGGCCGTCGGCGTGCTGCAGGCCCTCGCCGGTCAGGGTCGTCCGGCCGGCCGTCGCCCCGATGATGAACCCGCGGGCCATCTGGTCGCCCGCGGCCCAGAACTGGTCGCCGGTCCGCTGGAACCCGAACATCGAGTAGAAGATGTAGAAGGGCACCAGCACCTGGCCGTGCGTCGCGTACGCGGTGCCGGCGGCTTGGAACGCGGCCGCGGAGCCGGCCTCGTTGATGCCCGTGTGGAGCACCTGGCCGGACTCGGACTCCTTGTACGAGAGCATGAGCTCCCGGTCGACCGCCATGTAGTTCTGGCCGAGCGTGTTGAAGATCTTCGCCGTCGGGAAGATCGCGTCGAGGCCGAACGTGCGGGCCTCGTCGGGGATGATCGGCACGATCCGG
This sequence comes from Actinomycetales bacterium, assembly GCA_012514545.1. Classification (GTDB taxonomy): domain Bacteria; phylum Actinomycetota; class Actinomycetes; order Actinomycetales; family Cellulomonadaceae; genus Actinotalea. The sequence goes on from JAAZAC010000068.1 coordinate 23,793, forward strand.
TGCCCGAACTCCTTGTCCTTCATGAGCTCCTTGAGGAGCCGGACGAAGGCCATGGTCGTGGCGACCTGCTGGCCGCCCGAGCCCTGCGCGATCACCTCGTAGCGCTTCTCGTCGGGCAGCTTGACCGGCTCGAACGTGGTCCGCCGCTCCGGCAGGAACCCGCCGAGCGCCTTGCGCCGCTCGATCATGTACTTGATGCGGGGGTCGTCCGGGCCCGGGTGGTAGTACGGCGCGGTGTACGGGTCCTCGAGGTCCTTGTCGTCGATCGGCAGCTGCAGCGTGTCGCGCAGGGCCTTGAGGTCGTCGCTCTTGAGCTTCTTCATCTGGTGCGTCGCGTTGCGCCCGGCGAAGCCGCTGCCGAGGGCGTAGCCCTTGATCGTCTTCGCGAGGATGACGGTGGGCTGGCCGGTCGCCTGCATCGCCGCGGCGTAGGCGGCGTACACCTTGCGGTAGTCGTGGCCGCCGCGCTTGAGCGCCCAGATCTCGTCGTCGGTCATGTTCTCGACGAGCGCCTTGGTGCGCGGGTCGCGGCCGAAGAAGTGCTCACGCGCGTACGCACCGGACTCGGTCGCGTAGCGCTGGAACTCGCCGTCGACGGTGGAGTTCATCTTGTTGACGAGGACGCCGTCGACGTCCTTCGCGAGCAGCTCGTCCCACTTCGAGCCCCAG
>JAAZAC010000069.1 GCA_012514545.1 Actinomycetales bacterium
AGGCCGCGGATGCGGTGCGCCTCGGCCACGCGCTGCACCGAGAGGAGCAGCGCCGCCTCGCGCAGCGTGACGTCCTCGCGCCGCGCCACGTCGGCGACGGCCCGGTACGCCGCGAGCATGCGCTCGGCGAGCCGCGCCTCGATCTCCTGCTCGGTCCACCAGTAGGCCTGCTGCGCCTGGACCCACTCGAAGTACGAGACGACGACGCCGCCCGCGTTGGCGAGCACGTCCGGCACGACGACGACGCCCCGGTCGGCGAGGATCGCGTCCGCGTCCGTCGTCGTCGGGCCGTTCGCGCCCTCGACGACCCAGCGTGCCTTGACGTTCGGGGCGTTCTCCTCGGTGAGCACGCCCTCGACGGCGGCGGGCACGAGCACGTCGACGTCGAGCGTGAGCAGGTCGTCGTTGCTCATCGGGTCGCCGCCGTCGAACCCGACGACCGTGCCCTCCCGGCGCACGTGGTCCATCAGCCGCTCGAGGTCGAGCCCGCCGCTGCGGTGCACCCCGCCGAACTCGTCGCTCACCGCCTCGACGCGCCCGCCCGCCTCGGCGAAGAACCGCGCCGCCGGCGCGCCCACCTTGCCGAACCCCTGCACGGCCACGCGGACGTCCGCGAGGTCGAGGCCGGCCTCCGCCAGCGCGGCGCGCGCCGCGTGGACGACGCCGCGCGAGGTCGCGGTCGCGCGGCCCAGCGAGCCGCCCACCTCGAGGGGCTTGCCGGTGACGACGCCGGGGATGGTGTGCCCCTGGTTCACGGAGTACGTGTCCATGACCCAGGCCATGGTCTGGGCGTTCGTGCCGATGTCCGGCGCCATGATGTCGTGCTCGGGGCCGATGAGAGGCATGATCTCGCTGGTGTAGCGCCGGGTGACGCGCTCGAGCTCGGCCGTGGAGTACTGCCGGGGCTCGATGGCCACGCCGCCCTTGGCGCCCCCGTAGGGCAGCTCGACGACGGCGCACTTCCAGGTCATCCACATGGCGAGCGCGCGCACCTCGTCGATGTCGACGCTCGGGTGGTAGCGGAGGCCGCCCTTGCCCGGGCCGCGCGAGACGTTGTGCTGCACGCGGAACCCGTGGAGCACCTGCGTGCTCCCGTCGTCGCGGCGCAGGGGGATCGCCACGTGGATCTCCCGGCGGGGGGTCGCGAGCATCGCGTGCAGGCCCTCGTCGTAGCCGAGCCGCTCGACGGCGGCGGCGAGCTGCGCCTGCGCGGTGGCGAGGGGCCCCGCGTGGCTGGGGCGGGCGAGGTCGGGGACGCTGGGCGGCAGGGGGGCCGACAGGTCGTCGGCGTCCTGCCCGGGGACCGCGCCGTGGTCCCGGCGCTGCTGAGCCATCGAGCCTCCTGTGGTCGACGTCCGGGCCGCCGTCGGCCCGGACGTCGATCACTCTCCCGCGCCCCGCCCGGCGGCGCCACCGGCCCCGCCGGGCGGGCCCGGCGCCGGGCCCGCCGCGCGCCCGGCGGCCGTGTGGGACCTAGGTCCTACTGTCGTCGCATGCACACAGAAGCAGGGGACGCCCCCGCCGTCAGCGCGCGGGGCCTGGTGAAGAGATACGGCGACGTGACGGCCCTCGCAGGGGTCGACCTGACGGTCCCGCGCGGGACCGTCCTCGGGCTCCTCGGGCCGAACGGCGCCGGCAAGACGACGATCGTGCGGATCCTCAGCACGCTCCTGAGACCCGACGCGGGGGAGGCGACCGTGGCCGGCGTCGACGTGCTGCGCCACCCGCGGCAGGTGCGCCGCCGGATCGGCCTGTCCGGCCAGTACGCCGCCGTCGACGAGTACCTCACGGGCTTCGAGAACCTCGTGATGATCGGCCGGCTGTACCACCTCGGCCGCCGCCGGGCCCGCGAGCGGGCGCGCGAGCTCCTCGCCCAGTTCCGGCTCGAGGACGCCGCGGACCGGCCGAGCCGCACCTACTCGGGGGGCATGCGCCGGCGCCTCGACCTCGCCGGGGCGCTCGTCGCCGACCCGCCGGTGCTCTTCCTCGACGAGCCGACGACGGGCCTGGACCCGCGCGGCCGCTCGGACATGTGGGACGTGATCTCGACGCTCGTGGCCGGCGGGACGAGCCTGCTCCTCACCACGCAGTACCTCGAGGAGGCCGACCGCCTGGCCGACCGGATCGTCGTCATCGACCACGGCCGGATCATCGCGGAAGGCACCGCCGACGAGCTCAAGGCCCAGGTCGGCGGCGACCGCCTCGACGTCACGGTCCGCGACGCGGCCCGGGTCGGCGAGGCCGCCGCGCTGCTGGCGCCGCTCGGCGTCGCCGAGCCGAGCGTCGACGAGCACCGCCGCGCCGTGCTGCTGCCCGTCACGGGCGGGTCCGCGGTCCTCACCGACGCGCTGCGCCGCCTCGACGCGGCCGGCCTGGACATCGACGACGTCGGGCTGCGCCGGCCCACGCTCGACGACGTCTTCCTCACGCTCACCGGGCGGCCCGCCGAGGACGAGGCCGAGGCCGCCCCGACGGGCCACGCGGCCCGGAAGGAGGTGGCCCGATGAGGGTGCCGGACGTCATCGCCGACGCGGACGTGGTCGCGCGGCGCAACATCATCAAGATCAAGCGGGTCCCGGACCTCCTCGTCTTCACCACGCTGCAGCCGATCATGTTCGTGCTGCTGTTCGCCTACGTGTTCGGCGGGGCCATCGGCAACTCGCTCGCCGGCGACTCGAGCGCGGCCTACCGCGAGTTCCTCATCGCGGGGATCTTCGCGCAGACCGTCGTCTTCGGCGCGACCATCACCGGCTACGCGCTCGCCGAGGACGTGCGCAAGGGCATCATCGACAGGTTCCGCTCGCTGCCCATGGCGCCGTCCGCGGTGCTCACGGGGCGCACGTTCAGCGACGTCGTCAACAACGTGCTCGTGCTCGTCGTGATGTCGCTGACCGGCCTGGTCGTCGGCTGGCGGATCCGCGGGTCGCTCCTCGAGGCCCTGCTCGGCTACCTCGTGCTGCTGGTCTTCGCCTACGCGATCTCGTGGATCATGGCGTGGATCGGGACGCTCGTGCCGAGCCCCGAGGTGGTCAACAACGCGGCGTTCATCGTCATCTTCCCGCTGACGTTCATCGCGAACACGTTCGTGCCGCTCGAGACGCTGCCGGGCCCGCTGCGGCGGTTCGCCGAGTGGAACCCCGTCTCGACCGTCACCCAGGCCGCGCGGGAGCTGTTCGGCAACGTGCCGCCCGGCACGCCCGAGCCGACCGGCTGGGCGCTGCAGCACCCCGTGCTCTACACCCTCGGCTGGGCGGCCGTGATCCTGCTCGTGTTCGTGCCGCTCGCGAACGCCCAGTACCGCCGCGCGGCCAGCCGCTGAGGAGGCCGCCCGGGCAAGCGGCGCCCGGCCCGGTCAGCCCCGGTACTCGTAGTGCCAGTACTCGGGGTTGCCCGGGTCGGTCGCCGCGGGGTTGTACCAGCCGTACGCGGGGCCGTTCGCGACGAGCCACTCGTAGCGCGGGGAGCCGAAGTCGTAGGCCGCCCACTCCCAGGTGTCGAACGCGGTGCCCCAGCCGTGGTTCGACGTGCCGGGCCTGGCGGCGAGCGAGCCGAAGAGCTCCCGCGCCCGCACCTGGTCCTCGTAGCTGCGGTACGACAGGTCGATCGCGATGTTCTCGCCGAACTCCGCGCGGAAGGCCTCGTTGAGCCGCACGAGGGCCGCGGCGGCGTCGCTGCGCAGCCACTGCTCGTTGCCGGCCGAGTCCCGGCACCAGCCGAGCGCCGTCATCGCCGACCGCGGGATGCGCCCGTTGGTGCCGTCGCCGTCCTCGGTCGGCACCGAGGTGTGGAGCACGGCGCCGCCCTTCGACGGCTCGCGGGACCCCGACCCGCCGCAGTCGGCGCCGGCGCCGGAGCTCGACGAGCGCGCGGACGACCGGCGGGCGCGCTCGGCGGCCGCCGCGTCCTGCTCGGCCTGCCACGCGGCCTGTGCCTCGACGACGGCGGCCGTCGCGGCGGTCACGGCCGCCGTGAGCTCGGTGAGGGTGGCGGTCTCCTCCGGCGTGGGCACCGGGGACCTCGCGGCGAGGGCGTCCCGCACGCGCTGGGCGGCCTCGGCGAGGGCGACCCGCACGGCGTCGTCGGCGACCTTGCCCTCGGCGGCGGCCAGCGCGGCCTCGGCGTCGGCGAGCGCGATCCCGGCCAGCTGGGCGGCGACCGCCCACGCCTGGTGCCGCTCGGACTCGGCGTGGAACGCGTCGAGCCACTCCTGGGCCTCGGCGCGGCGGCGCTCCGCCTCGGCCGCCACGGCGCGCGCGGCGGCCAGCTCCGCGGCGAGCTCGTCGCGACGGTCCTGGGCCTGCGCGGCCCGGATCTGCACGGCCGTGAGCGCGCCCGCGAGCATGGCGACGGCGACGACCGCCGCCACGAGCCACGGCCTGCGCCCCCGCCACGGCAGCAGTCGCCCGAGAGGGAGACGGCGCCTCACCGCGCCAGTCTGCACGGCGGACCGCCCGCGGTGGAAGCCGGGGCCCGACGGCGCGTGGCCGCCCGGGGCCGTCCGCTCAGCGCCGCGCGGCGAGGCCGTCGATCTCGGCGACCTCCTCGTCGCTGAGCGCGAAGTCGAGCGCGACGTTCTCCTCGATGCGCTCCGGGCGCGAGGCCTTCGGGATCACCATGACCCGGTGCCGCAGGTGCCACAGGAGGATGACCTGCCGGACGGAGACCCCGTGCGCGGCGGCGATCCGGCCGAGGACGGGCTCGTCGACGTCGCTGCGCTTGAACGGGCTGTAGCCCTCGAGCGCGACGCCGCGCGCGGCGTGCCCGGCGACGAGGGACGCGTCGTAGTCCCACGGGCTGAACGGCACCTGGTTGACGGCCGGCGCCTCGCCCGTCGCCTCGACGAGCTCGTCGATCTGCGCCAGCGAGTAGTTGCTCACGCCGATCGCGCGGGTCAGCCCCTCGTCGCGCGCCGCCTGGAAGGCGCGCCACGTCTCGGGCCGCGCCCGGCCGTCCGGCGGCCAGTGCACGAGCCAGAGGTCGACGTGGTCCATGCCCAGCTGGCGCAGGCTGCGCTCGAGCGTCTCCCGCTCCCGGCCCGCGGCGTCGGGCGGCATCTTCGTCGTGACGAAGACCTCGTCGCGCGCGAGCCCGGAGTCCGCGACCGCCCGCCCGACGACGTCCTCGTTGCCGTAGGCGGTCGCGGTGTCCAGGTGCCGGTAGCCGACCGCCAGCGCGTGGCTCACCGCCCGGTAGCCCTGCTCGCCGAGCAGCTGCCAGGTGCCGAAGCCGAGGAGCGGCACGGGGATGCCGCCGTCCGGGGTGTGCAGGTCGATCGTCGGGATCGCGGGTGCCATGCGCACAGTCTGCGGGACCTGCGGCCCAGGCGACCACCTCCCCCGCGGGCGAGGCTAGAGACGAGGAGGCCCCCGGCCGGGGGCGACGGACGCGGCAGGAGGGAACGCCGTCCGGCAGGACGCTCGAGCACACGGAGGGGGGCGTCGCATGAAGGTCCTCGTCGCCGTCGCCTCACGCCACGGCTCCACGCGCGAGATCGGCGAGGCGATCGCCGAGGTGCTCACCGACTCCGGCTTCGAGGTGGACGTCACGGACCCCGACGACGTCGAGACGGTCGAGCCGTACGGCGCGGCGGTCATCGGCTCGGCGGTGTACGTCGGGCGGTGGGCGGCGTCCGCCCGCGCGATGGTCGAGCGCTGCGCGTGCTGCCTCGTGTCGCGCCCCGTGTGGCTCTTCTCCTCCGGGCCGGTGGGCTACCCGCCCGCCCCGGAGGCCCCGCCCGAGGAGGTCGAGGCCATCGCCGCCCGCCTGCGGGCGCGCGGGCACCGCATCTTCCCGGGCCGGCTCGACACCGGCGGCCTGGGCCTGGCCGAGCGGGCGGCGGTCGCGCTGCTCCAGGCCGAGCAGGGCGACTTCCGCGTCTGGGCGGACGTCGCCGACTGGGCGCACGCGATCGCGGCCGAGCTGCACGCGGAGGAGATCCGCGGGCTCAGCGTCGTCACGGGCTGAGGCGTCACCGGCCGAGGCCGAGCGCGAGCGCGCCCGCCACCGCCCCGCAGCCGAGCAGCCCGAGCACGGGCACGACGCGCCGGGCCCGCCCCGGCAGCGTGAGCGCCGCTGCGTGCGCCACCCCGTAGTAGACGAGCACCGCCGTCGACGACACCGCGAGCGCCGTGGCGAGGTCGGCGACGGCGGCCACCACGGCGGCCGCGAGCCCGACGAGCGCCTGCGCGAGCGTCGGCCGCGGCCGGTCGGCGGGCCCGGTGACCCGGGCGAGCGCGCGGGGGAGCGCGCCGTCGCGCGCCATGGCGAACGCCGTCCGCGAGAGCCCGAGGAGCACACCCAGCCCCGAGGCGAGCGCGGCCGCCACGGCCACCGCCGCGACCACGGGCACGGCGGCGTGCGCGCCGACGGCGGCCACGGCGTCGGCCACGGGCCGCGTCGACGCGGCGAGCCGCTCCGTGCCGAGCACGCCGACGAGCACGGCGCCCACGACCGCGTACGTCGCCAGCACCACGGCCAGCGCCACCCCGATGGCCCGCGGGAGCGTGCGGCGCGGGTCGGCGACCTCCTCGCCGAGCGTCGCGATGCGCGCGTAGCCCGCGAACGCGAAGAACAGCACGCCCGCGCCCTGCAGGACGCCGGCGACGCCCGGCGCCGCGCCCGGCGCGCCGACGTCGGCCAGCCCCGCCCAGCCGTGCCGGCCGCCGGTGACCAGCGCGAGCACGGCCACCGCCGCCAGCGTCACCAGCACGACGCCGACGACGACGGCACTCGCCCGCGCGCTGCGCTCCACCCCGGACGCGGCCAGCGCGGTGAGCACGACGACCGCCGCGACCGCGACGGGCCGGGCGTGGTCGGGCCAGAGGTAGCCGCCGACCGTGAGCGCGACGGCGGCCGCGCTCGCCGTCTTGCCGACGAGGAAGGCGGCCCCCGCGAGCACGCCCGCTGCCGGGGAGAGCCGCGCCCGGCCGTACGCGTACGCGCCGCCCGACGTCGGGTGCCGCGCCGCGAGCCGGGCGGAGGAGTCCGCGTTCGCCCACGCGATCGCGGCGGCCAGCGCGAGCGCGAGCGGGAGGAGGCCGTCCGCGAGCGCCGCCGCCGGGGCGTACGCCGCGAACACGCCCGCGCCGAGCATCGCGCCCAGGCCGAGGACGACCGCGTCGCGCAGCCCCAGGCGGCGGGCGAGCCTCATGCTCGGTGCACCGGCGCCCAGGCGCCGGCCGCGGCGGCGACCCCCATCACGACCGCGAGCATGGCGTAGCCCGCCGCGCGCCGCCATCGGCCGGCGCGGCGGGCGGCCCGGTGCGCACGCTCAGGCGGACTCGCGGACGACCAGCTCCGCGTGGAAGATCCGGGGCTCCTCGTCGTGCGGCGCGCCGGCGATCTCGGCGAGCAGCAGCTCGCCCGCCGCGCGGCTCATCTCGACGACCGGGTTGCGCAGCGTGGTCAGCGGCGGGGTCGTGGACGTGGCGACGCCGAGGTCGTCGTAGCCCACCACCTTCACGTCCCCGGGGACGGAGCGGCCGTGCCGCGCGAGCACGTTGAGCGCGCCCGCGGCCATGAGGTCGGAGGCGCAGAAGATGCCGTCGATGTCGGGGTACGCCGCGAGCAGGCGCTCGGCTGCGGCGGCGCCGCCCGCGGTGGTGAAGTCGCCGCGGGCCATCGCCTCGTCCGACAGGCCGGCCTCGTGCAGGGCCGCGCGCCAGCCCGCGAGGCGATCGACGCCGGCGGCCATGTCGAGGGGGCCCGCGATCGTCGCGATCCGGGTGCAGCCCGCGCGGATGAGGTGCTCGGTGGCGATCCGGCCGCCGTGCTCGTTGTCGACGTCGACGTAGCTCATGCCCTCGGCGGCGGCCCAGGGGCGGCCCACGAACACGGTCGGCAGCCGCGAGTCGTGCAGGAGCCGGTCGAGCGCGTCGTCGCGGTGGTGGGAGACGACCACGGCGCCGTCGACGTGCCGGTTGACCAGGTAGCGCTTGGTCCGCTGCGCCTCCTCGCCGCGGCGGGCGATGAGGAGGACGAGCTGGATGTCCGTCGGGTCGAGCGCCGCGGAGATGCCCTGCAGGGTGCCCGCGAAGTACGGGTCGGTGAGGACCCGCTCGTCGGGCTCGGGGACGACGAGCGCGATCGAGTCCGTGCGCCGGGTCACGAGGCTGCGGGCGGCGCGGTTCGGCGTGTACGCGAGCTCCGCGATGGCGGCGTCGACGGCGGCCTG
>JAAZAC010000070.1 GCA_012514545.1 Actinomycetales bacterium
CGAGGAGATCGTCTTCCACGACCCGACGACGGGTGCCTCCAACGACATCGAGAAGGCCACCGCCGTCGCCCGGAAGATGGTCACCCAGTACGGCATGAGCGAGAAGGTGGGCGCCGTGCGCGTGGGCCAGGCCGACGGCGAGGTGTTCCTCGGCCGCGACATGGGCCACGTGCGGGACTACTCCGAGGAGGTGGCCGCCGTCGTCGACACGGAGGTGCGCCGGCTCATCGACTACGCGCACGACGAGGCGTGGGAGATCCTCAACACCTACCGCGAGGTGCTGGACACGCTGGTCACCGAGCTGCTCGAGCACGAGACGCTCAACCAGGCGCAGCTCGCGGAGATCTTCGCGCCGGTGAAGAAGCGGGAGCCGCGCGAGGTGTGGCTGTCGAGCCCCGACCGGCCGGTGTCGGACCTGCCGCCCGTGCGCACGCCGCGCGAGCTCGCGGCCGGCAACGGCACGCCGGAGGAGGCCCCGCAGGACGAGGCGGCGGCGGCGAAGCCGGAGCACCCCGCGGGCCCGGTGGGCGAGGTCCCGCCGGGCGGGCGGGTCGACCCGGGGCGGCTGGGCTGATGAGCGACGTCCCCGAGGACGTGCCGCTGCCCGGCGAGGAGGACCCGGCCGCGCGCCCCGAGCCCACGTACGACGTCGCGCGCGCCGAGCGGGCCGTGCGCGAGCTGCTCCTCGCCCTCGGCGAGGACCCCGACCGCGACGGCCTGCGGGACACGCCCGCCCGGGTCGCCCGTGCCTACGCCGAGACGTTCGCGGGGCTGTACACGGACCCGCGGTCCGTGCTCACCACGACGTTCGACCTCGGGCACGAGGAGATGATCGTGGTCAAGGACATCGAGGTGTACTCGACGTGCGAGCACCACCTCGTGCCGTTCCACGGCGTCGCGCACGTCGCCTACATCCCGGGCGCCGACGGGCGGATCACGGGCCTGTCGAAGATCGCCCGGCTGGTCGACCTGTACGCCCGGCGCCCGCAGGTGCAGGAGCGCCTGACGAGCCAGATCGCCGACACCCTCGTGGAGGTGCTGAAGCCCGGCGGCGTGCTCGTGGTGATCGACTGCGAGCACCTGTGCATGTCCATGCGCGGGGTGCGCAAGCCGGGGTCGCACACGGTGACCTCGGCGGTGCGCGGCCAGCTCCGCAACCCCGCCACGCGCGCCGAGGCGATGAGCCTGATCCTGGGCCGGTGAGGCGGCGGTGCGCCATCCCGCCCCGCTCCCGGACGCGCTGACGACGCTCGACCGCACCCTCGTCATGGGCGTGGTCAACGTGACGCCCGACTCGTTCAGCGACGGCGGCCTGTGGTTCGACCCGGACCGGGCCGTGGCGCACGGCCTGGAGATGCTGGCGCAGGGGGCCGACCTGCTCGACGTCGGCGGCGAGTCGACGCGGCCCGGCGCGCCGCGCGTCGAGCCGGACGAGGAGCTGCGCCGCGTGCTGCCCGTCGTCCGGGGACTCGTCGGCGCCGGCGCGGTGGTCAGCGTGGACACGATGCGCCCGGCCGTCGCGGCGGCGGCGGTGGAGGCGGGCGCGCTCGTCGTCAACGACGTCTCCGGCGGCCTCGCCGACCCGGCGATGCCGCGCCTCGTCGCCGAGGCCGGCGTCGTGTACGTGGCGATGCACTGGCGGGGACCGTCGGACGTCATGGACTCCCTCGCGGTGTACGACGACGTCGTGCGCGACGTCCGCGACGAGCTCGCCGCGCGGCTCGACGCGCTCGTGGCGGCGGGGGTGCGCCCGGAGCAGGTGGTGGTCGACCCGGGCCTGGGGTTCGCCAAGCCGGGGCGCGACAACTGGCCGCTGCTCGCGCACCTCGACGTGCTCGCGGGGCTGGGCCGGCCGGTGCTCGTCGGCGCGTCGCGCAAGCGGTTCCTCGGGCACCTCCTCGCGGGGCCCGACGGCGAGCCCGCCCCGCCGACGGCGCGCGACGCCGCGACCGCCGCGGTGAGCGCGCTGTGCGCGGCGGCGGGCGTCTGGTGCGTGCGGGTGCACGACGTGCGCGCTTCGGCTGACGCGGTGCGCGTCGGTGCGGCATGGTTGGCCGCGCGGGGGGAACCGGGACGCGGTGGCGGAAGGAGCGAGGAGTGACGGACCGCATCCGGCTGGTGGGCATCTCCGCGACGGGGCACCACGGCGTGCTGCCCGAGGAGCGCCGGGACGGCCAGACGTTCGTCGCGGACGTCGTCCTCCACGTCGACACGCGCGACGCGGCGGCGAGCGACGAGCTCGCGGCCACGGTGGACTACGCGGCCGTGGCCCGCGAGGTCGCCGACGTGCTGTCGGGCGAGCCCGCCGACCTGCTCGAGACGGTCGCCGAGCGCATCGCCGCCGCGGTCCTCGCCCGGCGCGGCGTCCAGGCGGTCGACGTGACGCTGCACAAGCCGCAGGCGCCGATCCCGGTCCCGTTCGCGGACGTCGTCGTCGAGATCCACCGGGACCGGGCCCACCCGCCCGTGGTCGCCGCGCCGACGGCGGCCGTCGCCGTGGGGGCCCCGGCGGCGAACGGCCCGACGACGGGCCCCGCGCCCCTGCCGACCATCGCCGACCTCGTGCTACCCGCCCCCGCGGCGGGCGCGGCGGCCGGTGGCCTCGCCGTCCCCGCGCTCGAGCCCGAGGCCCTCGCCGGCCCGGGCGCGACCGCCGACGCCGCGCCGGGGACGCCGCCCGCGCCGCCCCCGGACCGCATGGACGCCGTGCCGGCCGAGCCCGTGCAGGTCGTCCTCGCGCTCGGCTCGAACGTCGGGGCGAGCCAGGAGACGCTCCGCGACGCGATCCACGCCCTCGGCGACGTCCCGGGCCTGGAGGTGACCGCCGTCGGGCCGCTCGCCCGGACGGCCGCCGTCGGCGGGCCCGAGCAGCCGGACTTCCTCAACACGGTGGTCCTCGGCCGCACGACGCTCAGCCCGCGCGCGCTGCTGCGCGCGTGCCAGGCGGTCGAGGAGCGGTTCGGCCGTGTGCGGGCGGAGCGCTGGGGGCCGCGCACGCTCGACGTCGACGTCATCATGCACGGCTCGACGGTCGGCGCGACCGACGACCTCGAGCTGCCGCACCCCCGCGCGCACGAGCGCGCCTTCGTGCTCCTGCCGTGGACGCACGTGGACCCGCGCGCGGTGCTGCCGGGCCTCGGCGGCGGGCCGGTCGCGGCGCTCGCGCAGACCGCGCCGGATCGCGACGGGATCCGCTGGGTCAACCTCGACTGGTGGACGGCGGGCTGATGCGTCGCACGCCCGCCGCCCGGGTGGTGGCCGTCGCGCTCGTCGCGCTCGCGGTCGCCTATGCGGCCCTGCGGGTCGTGGAGAGCCGCGGGGGCACGCTGCTGCCCGTGCCGCCCGTGGCGTGGCTCGTCGTGCTGCTCATCGCCGCGGTGGTGGGCGTGCTCGGCTGGAACGTGCGGCAGTACGCGCGGGGCAAGCGGCCGGGCTTCGACGTGCTCCTGGCGGCGCGGACCGTCGTCCTCGCGACGGCGTCGGCGTACACGGGCGCGCTCCTCGTCGGGTGGTACGCGGCGCAGGTGCTCGTCGTCGTCGGGGACCTCGACGTCGCCGGGCGCCGCGACGTCGCGATCACCGCGGGCGTGGCGACCCTCGCCGCGGCGGCGCTGAGCGTCGTCGGGCTGGTCGTGGAGCGCTGGTGCGAGGTGCCGCCCCCGGACGAGGACGACGACGGGCCTGCCGGGGCGCCGGCGACCGGCAGCGCTGCGTGAGCGGTCGGCGGCGCGCGCCGGGCGGGGTCGCGCCGGTGGGAGGATGGACGGCATGACCGACGTCCCGCCCGCCGCCCCCGCGAGCCCGTTCGACCCCCCGGGCGTCGTGTGGCAGCCCGTGTCCCCGCGCCTGATCACCGTGCGCTACATCACGCTCGCGCTGTCGGTCGGCCTGCCGTTCCTCGTCACCGTCGTGATCGCCGCCGTCGCGGGGGTGCCGGGGCTGTGGGCGCTGCCCGCGGTCGTCGCGGCGTTCGCCGCCTGGCTGGCCTGGCTCATCCCGCGCCAGGTCCGGGCCATCGGGTACGCGGAGCGCGACGACGACCTGCTCATCCGCAAGGGCATCCTCTTCCGCCAGATGGTGGTCGTGCCCTACGGCCGGATGCAGTTCGTGGACGTCCAGGCCGGGCCGCTCGACCGGTGGGGCGGCATCGCGAAGGTGCAGCTGCACACCGCGGCGCCGCTGAGCGACGCGGCCATCCCGGGTCTCCCGCCGGCCGAGGCCGAGCGCGTCCGCGACCGGCTCGCCGAGCGGGGCGAGGCGAGGCTGGCGGGCCTGTGAGCGGTCAGCACCACGACGCCGTGCCCGGCGCCCTGCCCGACGCGGCCGCGGCGCCCGACGCCGTGCCCGGCGCGGGGGCCGCCCCCGTGCCGAGCACGCCCGACGCCGTGCCCGACGGCGGGGGCGCGGACCCGACGACCCCGCCGGCGGCGCCCCCGGCCGCGCTCGCCTGGCACCGGTTCCACCCCATCACGCCCGTCATCAAGGGCTGGAAGGTGCTGCTCGTCCTCCTCGTCGTGCTCACCCAGCAGGCCGGCGAGAACCTCACGGTCGCCGCGGAGGTCGTCGACGAGGTCGGGTGGTGGGCGATCGGCGCGGTGCCGGCCGCGGTCCTGCTGGTGGCGACCGGGTACGCCGCGATCGCGTGGCGCATGAGCCGGTACGCCGTCGACGACCAGTACGTGTACCTGCACACCGGCGTCGTCTTCCGGCAGCAGCGGACGGC
>JAAZAC010000071.1 GCA_012514545.1 Actinomycetales bacterium
TCGTTCCAGGCGCGGCCCTCGCTCACCGGCGCCGTGCTCCACAGGCGCGGCACCCAGCCGTCCTCGAGCGGGATCGACTCCCCGTACCCGTACTGCTCCGCGAACGCGACGGTGCCGTACTCGTCGGGGATGCGGTACGAGCCGACGCCGACCAGCTCGTCGACCCGGTACTCGAAGCCCTCGGCGGCCATGCACGCCGCGACGAGCTCCTCCGCGCGCAGCGCCCAGGGGTTCGGCTGGTCGGGCGAGAGGTCGCCCCAGATCTCGTCCAGGTACGGGTCGAGCGGGCTCGACAGGTCGAGGTCCCCCGTCCCCCCGTCGGTCGGGCCGGACGGGTCCGACGGGTCCGCCGTGCCGCCCCCGTCGGCCGCGCCGGTGCAGGCGACGAGCGCCCCGCCCACCAGCACGCCCACCAGCACCGCCCCGACGACGACGGCGCGCCCCGACCAGGGGCGTCTCACCCGAGCGCTGCTCACACTCCCCTCGACGCGCGAGCGGGGCGCCGGGTTGCCCGAGGGATCGCCCGGCCCGCCGGGCGACGCAGGGGCGGCCCAGGTCAGGGGCGGCCCAGGTCAGCCGGCGGCCCACGCGCGCAGCTCGGCCGCGCGCGCCCGGCAGGCCGCGAGCTGCTCGGCCACCCGCGCCGGCGCGGTGCCGCCCACGGCGTCCCGGGACGCGAGCGAGCCGGCCACGGTGAGCACCTCGCGCACCTCGGGCGTCAGGTGCGGCGAGACGGCGGCGAGGTCGGCGTCGGACAGGTCCCACAGCTCGATCCCGCGCTCCTCGCACGCCCGCACGCACGCCCCCGCCACCTCGTGGGCCTCGCGGAACGGCACGCCGCGACGCACGAGCCACTCGGCGACGTCGGTGGCGAGCGAGAAGCCCTGGGGGGCGAGCTCGGCCATCCGCGTCGTGTCGAACGTCAGCGTGGCCACCAGGCCGGCGACGGCGGGCAGCAGCACCGCGAGCGTGTCGACCTGGTCGAACACGGGCTCCTTGTCCTCCTGGAGGTCCCGGTTGTAGGCCAGAGGCAGGCCCTTGAGCGTCGCGAGCAGCCCCGCGAGGTCGCCGATGAGCCGGCCCGCCTTGCCGCGCGCGAGCTCGGCGACGTCGGGGTTCTTCTTCTGCGGCATGATGCTCGACCCCGTCGCGTAGGCGTCGTGGAGCCGGACGAAGCCGAACTCCTTCGTCGCCCACACGACCACGTCCTCCGCCAGCCGGGACAGGTCCACCCCGACCATGGCGGCGACGAAGGCGAACTCCGCGACGACGTCGCGCGCGGAGGTCCCGTCGATCGAGTTCTCGACCGGGCCGTCGAAGCCCAGCTCCGCCGCCACCGCCGCCGGGTCCAGGCCGAGCGAGGACCCCGCGAGCGCGCCCGAGCCGTACGGCGAGCGGGCGGCGCGGCGGTCCCAGTCCGCCCAGCGCTCGACGTCGCGCAGCAGCGGCCACGCGTGCGCGAGCAGGTGGTGGGCGAGCAGCACGGGCTGGGCGTGCTGCATGTGCGTGCGGCCCGGCATCGGCGCGTCCGGGTGGGCGTCCGCCTGGGCGACGAGCGCGTCGACGACGTCGAGCACGCCGCCCGCCAGCGCCCGCGCGTGCTCGCGCAGGTACATCCGCACGAGGGTGGCGATCTGGTCGTTGCGGGACCGGCCCGCGCGGAGCTTGCCGCCCAGCGCGCTCCCGGCCCGGTCCATGAGGCCGCGCTCGAGGGCCGTGTGCACGTCCTCGTCGTCGTCGTCGGGGCCGAAGGTGCCCGCGACGACGTCGGCCTCGAGGCGGTCGAGGGCGTCGAGCATGGCGGCGAGCTCGCCGTCGTCGAGCAGGCCGGCGCGGTGCAGCACGCGGGCGTGGGCCCGCGACCCGGCGAGGTCGTACCGGGCCAGCCGCCAGTCGAAGTGCGTGCTCCTGGACAGCGCCGCGAGGGCGTCCGCCGGCCCCGCGGCGAACCGGCCGCCCCACAGGCCGCCCGACGACGTCCCGGCCATGTCAGTCCGTCCCGACTTCCATCGCGGCGGCGTCGAGCGCCGCCTCCTCGTCCCCCGCCACCGACGGGTTCTCGGTGATGACCTCGGCCCCGCCCGCGGGCAGCGCGCCGAAGAGCGTGCCGTTCTCCACGAGCACCTGGCCCTGGTCGAGCGGCTGGCGGGCGTACAGCTCGAGCTTGTCCCGCGAGTCGGCGATGTCGAGGTTGCGCATCGTCAGCTGGCCGATCCGGTCGGTCGGGCCGAACGCGGCGTTCTCGGTCCGCTCCATCGACAGCCGCTCCGGGTGGTAGGAGAAGCCCGGGCCGTCGGTGCGCA
>JAAZAC010000072.1 GCA_012514545.1 Actinomycetales bacterium
CCGCGACGTGTACGGCACGGAGTTCGGCCCCACGCGCGCCGAGACCCTCGCGTGGCTGGCCGACCAGGACCTCGTCGCGGTGCCGTTCCGCGCTGGCGGGCCCGCGTACGGCGACCCGTCGCTGGCGCTCGTGCCCCGCAACGCCTCGTTCTTCACGCTCGCGCTCGTCGACCTGCAGGGCTGGACGACGTTCGAGGAGGTCGGCGAGTTCGCCCCGCGGGCGATCGTGTACGTCGCGCCGCCGTTCCGGCACACCCACTTCGGCGGCCGCCAGGTCGTGGTGCACCACCGCAGCGCGACCCTGCACGAGGTCTTCGCCTACAACCTCTACCCGGGGCCGAGCGCGAAGAAGGGCGTGTTCTCCGTGCTGCTCGACATCGGCGAGCAGGAGGGCTGGCTCACCGCGCACGCGTCGAGCGTGCGGGTCACCACCCCGTACGAGAACGAGACGATCATCATGCACGAGGGCGCCTCCGGCGGCGGCAAGTCGGAGATGTGCCAGGAGATCCGCCGTCGCGAGGACGGGCGCATCCTGCTCGGCACCAACGTCGTGACCGAGGAGCCGTACGTCATCACGCTGTCCGAGACGAGCCGCCTCGAGCCGGTGACGGACGACATGACGTCGTGCCACCGGTCGCTGCAGAACGGCGGCGGCAAGCTCGTCATCACCGACGCCGAGGACGGCTGGTTCGTCCGCGTGGACAACCTGCAGGCGTACGGCGACGACGTGCACCTCGAGCGCGTGTTCATCCACCCCGACGAGCCGCTCGTCTTCTTCAACCTCGACGGCGTCCCCGACGCGACGTGCCTGCCGTGGGAGCACACGCTCGACTCGGACGGCACCCCGTGCCCGAACCCGCGCGTCGTCGTCCCGCGGCGGCTGCTCGAGGGCGTGGTGAACGAGCCGGAGGAGGTCGACGTCCGCACGTTCGGCGTCCGGATGCCCGCGTGCACCCGGCTGAAGCCGAGCTACGGGATCATGGGGATGATGCACATCGTGCCGCCGGCGCTGGCCTGGCTGTGGCGGCTCGTGGCCCCGCGCGGCGACAAGAACCCCTCGATCGGCGAGAGCGGCGGGGGCGGCGCGCCGGAGCACGGCGGCCTCGTCTCGGAGGGCGTCGGCTCGTTCTGGCCGTTCTCGACGGGCACGAAGGTCGGCGGCGCGAACCTGCTGCTGCGCCAGATCGTGGAGAACCCGCGCACGCGGTACGTGCTGACCCCGAACCAGCACGTCGGCGCGTACCGGGTGGGCTTCGCGGCGCAGTGGCTCACGCGCGAGTACCTGGCCCGCCGCGGCACCGGCCGGATCCGGCCCGAGCACCTCGTGCCCGCCCGCTGCCCGCTGTTCGGGTACACGCTGCGCGAGGTGAAGATCGACGGCCAGCTCATCCGGCCGACGTTCCTCCGCCCCGACAAGCAGTCGCAGGTCGGCGAGGAGGCGTACGACGTCGGGGCGCGCATGCTCTCGGACTTCTTCAAGGCGGAGCTGCGGCAGTACCTCACGCCGGAGCTCGACCCGCTGGGCCGGGAGATCATCGAGGTGTGCCTGCGCGACGGCACGATCGACGACTACGTCGCGCTGACGCCCCTCGCCATCTGACCGTCCCGCCCCGACGGCGCCCGGCCGGGTCGGGTGCCCGACGGCGCCCGGCCGGGTCAGCTGCCCGGGGTCTCCCCGACCCGGACGACGTCGCTGAGCCGGTCGCGCCGGTGGGCGGCGACCTCGGCGGACGCCGCGACGAGCAGCAGCGCGAGCGCGCCCCCGCCCAGGACCGCGGGCACCACCGGGTCCACGACGATCGACGGCAGGAACGGCCCGCCCGTGAGCACGTCGAGCCCCATCGCCGAGCCCGCGAGGACCACGACGGCGACCCCGGCCCCCGCCCCGGCGAGCGCCGCGGCCACGACGACGGGGGCGAGCTCGGCGAGCGCGAGCCACCACCCGAGCCCGGACCGCATGCCGAGGGTGCGCAGCAGCGCGAGCGCCCGCCCGCGCTCGCGCGCCCCGGCGAGCACCGTGGCGACCATCCCGACGGCGGCGAGCACCACCGCCACCGCGGCGCCGAGCCGGAACATCTCCTCGACCCCGCTGACGAGCGCGGACCCGCGGCGCTCGGCCAGCCACGTCGTGCGCACGTCGACAGCGCCCGGCGGCAGCTCGAGGTCCGCCGCCGCGGCGGTCACCGCGTCCCCCGCGCCCGGGCCCTGCACCCACGCGTGCGTGGCGGGGACGGGGTCGCCGTCGAGGTCGTGCAGGAGGTCGAGCGGCAGGTAGAGGAACGGCCCGGGGGCCTGCCCGCGTGGCGCGTGGTCGGTGGTGCCGACGACCTCGAGCTCCCACCGGACGCGCTCGATGGTCACCGTGATCCCCCGCTCGCCGATCCTCCCGGCGAGCCGCCGGTCGACGACGGCGGGCAGCCGCCCGTCGGTGATCTCCGCGTCCGCGAGGGCGCCGAAGGCGGCGAGGTCCTCCCCGGCCTCGGGCACCCGCGCGACGAGGTCGCCGTAGGCGTCGTCGACGGCGAGCACCGAGACCTCGACGTCGCGGTTGCCGAGGTCGGCGCGCTGCTCGGGGCGCAGGTGGGCGGCGGTGGCGACGTCGACGCCGGGCGCGCGGCGCAGCCGGTCGACGACGGGCAGCAGGTCGGGCTCGGAGCGCAGCGGCAGCCCGATGCGGGCGTCCGCGCCGACGCGCTGCCACGACGCCGCTTCCTGCCCCTCGCGGATCGTGCCGACGAGCAGCAGCCCCGACACCCCGACCGAGGCGGCCAGGGTCAGCGCGAGGAGCGGCAGCGGCTCGAGGGCCCGGCGCGCGCGGGCCGCCCCGACGACGCCGAGCACGCCCGGCGAGCGGCGCGCGAGCGCGGCGAGCAGCCGCACCGGGCCGGGGTAGAGGCGCAGGGCGACCACCGTCACCGCGAGCGCGACGAGGAGCGGTGCGGCGGCGAGGAACGGGTCCGTGCCGGCCGTCGTCGTCTGCAGCAGGCCCCGGCCGCGCAGGGCGAGGGCGGCGCCGGCCGCGAGGGCCAGCGCGGCGGCCTCGGCGACGAGGCGCGCGGCCGCGCGGCGGCGCGCGAGCCGCTCCCGGTCGCGGCGGTTGGCCGGCTCCCGCACGCCCGACCACGCGCGGCGCGCCACCCGCGCGCCCCACAGCGGCGTGGCGACCACGGCGGTGACGAGGACGGCGGCGAGGGGGACGGGCGCCGTCGGCCCGGGCAGCAGCCACGCGAGCAGGCCGAGGCCGGCGGCCGCGGCGAGGGCGGCGACGAGCACGGACTCGACGCCCAGGCGGCCCACGACGACCCCGACGGACGCGCCGCGGGCGCGCTCGAGCTCGAGCACCGCGCGCCGCCGCGCCACGAGCAGCCGCGCCACGAGCAGCAGCACGACCGCCACGACGCCCACGACCCCCGCGGCCGGCACGGCCATCTGCGCCTGGGCGGCCCGCGCGAGCGGGAGGTGCGCGGCGAGCGCGCCGCGCAGCCCCGTCGACAGGGTCGCGTCGGGCAGCACGCGCGGCGGGAGCACCGCGCCGAGGCCGACGTCGAGGGTCGCCAGCTCCGCCGCGACGGCGTCGGCGGTGGCGGCGTCGAACCGCTCGGGGTCGACGACGAGCCGGATGGCGCCCACGCTCCCGGAGCCGGTGACGTCGGAGATGTCGTCGATGACGTCCGCGGGCGCGACGAGCGGGGCGGAGGCGCGGTCGGGCGCCTCCCACACCGGCCCGGCGTCGCGCCAGACGAGGTCGGCCGGGTCGACCGCGTCGACGACGGCGGTCACCTCGACCCGGGCGGGCGGGCGCCGGCGGCCGTCGTCGAGCAGCTCCCCGGTGAGCGGGCCGGAGAGCTCGAGGACGGAGCCGACCCCGAGGTCCCACTCCCGGGCCGCGGCCGCCGGGATCGCGACGGGGATCGCGTCCTCGTCCTCCGGGTCGGCACCCACGCGCCCGGCGACCTCGCGCACCCGGTCCGCGCCCGCGCCGTCGAGCAGCACGAGCAGCACCGTCGGGGCGTCGGGCAGCCCGGCGACCTCCTCCGGGTCGACGCCGTCGACGCGGACCACCGAGAGGGCGCGCGACGTGGACGCGGCGACCGCCTCGGTGAGCACCCCCCGCAGCGCGGGCAGCTCGACCTCGTCGAGCGCCCGGTCGCGGTACCCGGCCGTCCACGCGACGGGCGCGCTGCGCACGGTGACGACGAGGTCGGCGTCGTGCCCGACGGCACGCACGGCGCCGCGCGCCCCCTCGTCGAGGACCTGCTCCGCGAGCCGCGGGCCCCCGACGGCGACCACGACGGCGAGCGCGACGACGGCGCCCCAGGCGGCGAGCAGGAGCGCGTCCCGGCGCACGCCCCGCGCGACGAGGAGCCGGACCGCGGCGAGCGCGGGCAGCAGGCGCGCGCGGCGGCGGCCCGCGCGCGCCCGGGCGGC